>NZ_JBMVJB010000018.1:0-45111 GCF_049893425.1 Streptococcus sp. VTCC 12886
ATGAAGTGGAAAACGAGCAACTCCTAATTGGAACTGCTCGTTTTTTTATTGTGAGAAGCTAGTTTTTGCCCAGCCTCATATTTATTTTCCAAGACAAAATTGGCTAAAGAGTTGTGTGATTAATTCATCTGGAGCGGCATCTCCTGTGATTTCGCCCAATATTTGCCAACAACGTGTTAGGTCTACCTGTAACAAGTCGACAGGCATACCCATTTCCAATCCATCATTAACTGCCTGAAGACTTTGGACAGCTTGTTCAATCAAGGATATATGTCGTGAATTAGATAAGTAAGTAGCATCTTGTTCCACCAAACCTGCATTTTCAAAGAAAAGTTGATTGATTTTTTCTTCGATTTGATCAATGTTTTGGTTTTCTAAGACAGAGATGCGAATGACATCCTCAGGTAGTTGATCAGCTTCAATTTTTTCTTCTAGGTCTGTTTTATTGAGCAAGATAATGCGATTAGCCATGTTTGAAATGGCTAATAGATTTCGGTCTTGTTCGGTAAGTGGCTCAGATGCGTTGAGGACAAGTAGGATCAAGTCGGCCTCCTCAAGCGCTTTTTTAGACCGTTCCACACCGATTTTTTCAACGATATCATCTGTTTCACGGATACCAGCGGTATCAATCAGCTTGAGGGGGACGCCTTTGATGTTGACGTATTCTTCGATAACGTCGCGAGTTGTCCCTGCTATATCTGTAACGATGGCTTTTTCCTCACGGAGGAGATTATTGAGTAGGCTGGATTTTCCTACATTTGGTCGACCGATAATAGCTGTTGCGATACCTTCACGTAAAATCTTACCTCGACGAGCGGTTCGGAGGAGATTTTCCAAAAGAGCTTGAAACTGGAGAGTCTTCTCACGGACTAAGTCTGTGGTTGCCTCTTCGACATCATCATACTCTGGATAATCAATATTCACTTCGACTTGAGCCAAAGTATTGAGGATTTCCTGACGTGTTTCATTAATCAGTTGGGAGAGAGAGCCATCCAACTGACGGACTGCGTTGTGCATAGCCTTGTCGGTCTTGGCACGGATGACATCCATGACAGCCTCTGCCTGGGTCAAATCCACACGTCCGTTGAGAAAGGCCCGCTTGGTAAACTCACCAGGCTCAGCCATTCGGGCACCTTGTCTAATCAACAATTGAAGAATTTCATTCGTGACGGCGATACCCCCATGTGTATTGATTTCAATAACATCTTCCCGCGTAAAGGTCTTTGGAGATCGCATGGCACCTAGCATCACTTCATCCAGTACCTGTCCAGTTGCTGGATCAATAATATGGCCATAGTTCAGACTATGACTTGGCACAGTCGCTAAGTCCTTTCCTTTAAAAACTTTGCTTGCAATGGAAAATGCATCTGTACCAGACAGACGAACAATGCCAATTGCCCCCTCACCGAGAGGAGTAGAAATAGCAGTTATTGTATCGAATTCCTTTGTGATCATAGAGTTTGGCTTTCTAAAAAAATCTTACTTATTAGTTTAACATGGAAAGACAAAAAAAGCATGTTTGAAAGATGGGTTACAAATATATGTATTGAAAACGGTTTAAAATTTGATATAATAAAAACAAAAAAGCACCGAATCGGTGCGCAAAATTGGGTACGGACAAAGCCTTATTTTAACTCGCTGTGTTGTTTCGAATGGTTTCAACAAAATCATTATATAGCATCTTACGAATATTTGCAAGAGTTTTTTTAAAAATTGTTGCACATCAAACTAACATAGCACTAAAACTAAATATAAATCTTCTTAAGTATAACTAATCTTTTAAGAATGTTAATTTTTTTTTTTTAGAAATATCTAAATTCTTGAAATAATCTATAGTAAAATATATAATCAATTTAAATTTATGGTGAGTTTTTTTGATAAACTCATTAACCTAACAAATTTTATAAAAGCATCAAAATATATTAATAAAATTATAAGGAGTAAACCTATGGTGAACAAAAAATATGCCATCGGGATCGATATCGGTACCAATTCTGTTGGCTGGTCTGTTGTTACAGATGATTATAAGGTGCCTTCAAAAAAAATGAAGGTATTTGGAAATACCGAAAAGCGGTACATGAAGAAAAACTTACTAGGTACCCTACTATTTGATGAAGGTAATACAGCAGAAAGTCGCAGACTTAAGCGAACAGCTCGCAGACGTTACACACGCCGCAGAAATCGTATTTTATACTTGCAAGAAATATTTGCAGACGAAATCAATAAGATTGATGACAGTTTTTTCCAACGTCTTGACGATTCGTTTCTTATTGTTGAGGATAAACAAGGAAGCAAGCACCCTATTTTCGGGACCTTGCAGGAAGAAAAAGAGTACCACAAACAGTTTCCAACTATTTATCATTTAAGAAAACAATTAGCAGATTCTTCTCAAAAAGCTGATATTCGATTGATTTATCTTGCTTTGGCTCACATTATTAAGTATAGAGGGCACTTTTTATTTGAAGGGGATTTAAAATCTGAAAATAAAGATGTTCAACATTTATTTAATGACTTTGTTGAGATGTTTGACAAAACTGTTGAAGGTAGCTATTTATCAGAGAATCTACCAAATGTTGCAGATGTTTTAGTTGAAAAAGTCAGTAAGTCTAGACGTTTAGAAAATATTCTTCATTATTTTCCAAATGAAAAGAAAAATGGACTGTTTGGTAATTTTCTTGCACTTGCACTAGGGCTACAGCCTAATTTAAAAACAAATTTCGAGCTGGCTGAAGATGCAAAAATCCAATTTTCTAAAGAAACATACGAAGAAGATTTGGAGGAGATATTAGGTAAAATCGGGGATGATTATGCTGACCTGTTTATCGCGACAAAATCCTTGTACGATGGGATATTGTTGGCAGGGATTTTGTCAACAACTGAATCTACAACAAAAGCTCCGCTTTCTAGCTCAATGGTTAACAGATATGAGGAGCATCAAAAAGACTTAGCCTTACTGAAGGATTTCATTCGTCAGAATTTGTCCGATTCCTATAAAGAAGTTTTCAATGATAAGCTAAAAGATGGTTATGCGGGTTACATTGAAGGCAAAACGACACAGGAGAATTTTTATAGATTCATAAAAAAAGCAATAGAGAAGATTGAAGGAAGCGATTATTTCATTGATAAAATTGATAGAGAAGATTTCCTTAGAAAACAACGTACCTTTGATAATGGCTCTATTCCTCACCAAATTCATCTCCAAGAAATGCATGCTATCATTCGCAGACAGGCTGAGTTTTATCCGTTTCTAGCAAAGAATCAGGATAAGATTGAAAAAATACTAACTTTCCGTATTCCTTATTATGTTGGTCCGCTGGCACGAGGAAAGAGTGAGTTTGCTTGGTTAAATCGTAAATCAGACGAGAAGATTCGGCCTTGGAATTTTGATGAAATGGTTGATAAGGAAACTTCCGCCGAAAACTTCATCACTCGTATGACAAACTATGATCAATACTTGCCGGATCAAAAGGTTCTTCCAAAACACAGTTTATTATATGAAAAGTTTGCTGTATATAACGAACTGACCAAGGTAAGGTACGTAACAGAACAAGGGAAGTCATTTTTCTTTGATGCCAATATGAAGCAAGAAATTTTTGATGGTACATTTAAGGTCTATCGAAAAGTTACAAAGGAAAAATTAATGGATTTCCTTGGTAAGGAATTTGATGAATTCCGTATCGTGGACTTGTTGGGTTTGGATAAGGACAATAAGAGTTTCAATGCCTCACTCGGAACTTATCATGATTTGAAAAAAATAGTATCTAAAGATTTACTTGATAATCCAGAAAATGAAGATATTTTGGAAAATGTTGTGTTAACTCTAACTCTATTTGAAGATAGAGAAATGATAAGAAAACGACTAGAGAAGTATAAGGATGTATTGACAGAAGTACAACGCAAAAAACTGGAACGTCGCCATTATACTGGTTGGGGTCGGTTGTCTGCTAAGTTAATTAACGGCATACGAGATAAGGTAACTAGAAAAACAATTTTGGACTATCTAATAGATGATGGAACCAGTAATCGTAATTTTATGCAACTGATAAACGATGATACTCTATCATTTGTAGATGAAATCAGACTAGCACAAGGTTCTGGAGAAGCAGAAGATTATCGCGCAGAGGTGCAAAATCTTGCCGGAAGCCCAGCCATAAAAAAAGGAATCCTACAAAGTTTAAAAATTGTGGATGAATTGATAGAGGTTATGGGATATGATCCTGAGCATATCGTTGTTGAAATGGCGCGTGAAAATCAGTTTACGAATCAAGGTCTCCGTAATTCGCAACAGCGCTATAAGAAAATAGAGAATGCGATTAAGAATTTGGATAGCAACTTGAATTCAAAAATTCTTAAAGAATATCCAACAAATAATCAAGCGTTGCAGAATGATAGACTTTTTCTCTATTATCTTCAAAATGGAAAGGATATGTATACTGATGAAGAGTTAGATATTGATCAGCTCAGTCATTATGATATTGATCATATCATCCCACAAGCATTTATTAAAGATGACTCATTAGATAATAAGGTATTGACTAAATCTGCTAAAAACCGAGGTAAGTCTGATGATGTGCCAAGCCTCGAAATTGTTCATAAAAAGAAAAACTTCTGGAAACAGTTATTAGATTCTCAACTTATTTCGCAGCGTAAATTTGATAACCTGACCAAGGCAGAGCGAGGTGGATTGACCAATGAGGATAAGGCAAGGTTTATCCAGAGACAACTAGTGGAAACTAGACAAATCACAAAGCATGTGGCTAGAATTTTGGATACGCGCTTTAATACGAAGTTGGATGAAGCTGGAAATAGGATTCGTAATCCGAAAGTCAATATTATTACCTTAAAATCAAGCTTAGTATCCCAATTTAGAAAAGACTATCAGCTGTACAAGGTACGTGAAATCAACAATTACCATCATGCTCATGATGCTTATCTGAATGCAGTAGTAGCAACAGCTTTATTGAAGAAGTATCCTCAGTTAGCACCAGAATTTGTTTATGGAGACTATCCAAAATACAATAGCTACAAATCTCGTAAAACTGCAACAGAGAAAGTCTTGTTTTATTCCAATATCATGAATTTCTTCAAACGTGTTTTGGTATATTCAAAGACAGGAGAGGTAAGAATTCGCCCTGTTATTGAGGTGAACAAGGAGACCGGGGAAATTGTTTGGGACAAAAAGTCGGACTTTAGAACGATTAGAAAAGTCTTATCTTATCCGCAAGTTAATGTTGTGAAAAAAGTGGAGATACAGACTGGTGGATTTTCTAAGGAATCTATTTTACCACATGGTGATTCGGACAAACTCATTCCCCGAAAAACCGAAAAATTCTATCTTGATACAAAAAAATATGGTGGATTTGATAGCCCAACAATTGCTTACTCAGTTTTACTAATTGCAGATATTGAAAAAGGGAAAGCCAAGAAACTAAAGAGAGTCAAAGAACTAATTGGAATTACGATTATGGAGAGTATGGCATTTGAAAGAAATCCTATTGAGTTTCTTGGGCATAAGGGTTATAAGAATATTTTAGAAAAGAATATTATAAAACTACCTAAATACAGTCTATTTGAATTAGAAAATGGACGGCGAAGACTTCTAGCTAGTGCGAAGGAGTTGCAGAAGGGAAATGAAATGATTTTACCACCTCACTTGGTGACGCTACTATATCATTCAAGTAATATTCACAAAATCACTGAGCCTATTCATTTAAACTATGTTAACAAAAATAAACATGAGTTTAAGGAACTTTTGAGACATATATCAGATTTCTCTAATAGATATATTTTAGCTCAAGATCGTCTGAGTAAAATAGAAGAATTGTATGATAAAAATGATGGAGATGATATTAGTGATTTGGCGAGTTCATTTGTAAATCTGCTAACCTTTACGGCTATTGGGGCTCCAGCTAAATTCAAATTTCTAGGTTCCGATATTGATCGTAAACGATATACTTCAATTGCTGAAATTTTAGAAGCTACCCTTATTCATCAGTCTGTGACTGGTCTTTACGAAACACGTATTGATTTGAGCAAATTAGGAGGAGACTAATGGGATGGCGGACTGTCGTTGTAAATACTCATTCCAAACTATCATATAAAAATAATCATTTGATTTTTAAAGATGCTACTCGGACAGAAATGATTCATCTGTCCGAGGTTGACATCTTATTGCTGGAAACAACTGATATTGTTCTATCTACGATGTTAATCAAGCGATTAGTAGATGAAAACATTTTGGTTATTTTTTGTGATGATAAGCGACTACCAACAGCACACTTGATGCCTTATTATGCTCGGCATGATTCCAGTTTGCAGCTTTCGAGGCAAATTGACTGGGAAGAAGCAGTCAAAGCTGAAGTTTGGACACATATCATTTCCCAGAAAATACTAAACCAAAGTATCTATCTCAGTGCGTGTGGTTTCATTGAAAAATCTCAATCCGTCATGAATTTGTACCATAGCTTGGAGCTCTTTGACCCTAGTAATCGTGAAGGACATTCTGCGAGGATTTACTTTAATACTTTGTTTGGAAAGGATTTTAATCGAGAACTTGATAATGACATCAATGCAAGCCTAGATTATGGCTATACCCTGTTACTTAGTATGTTTGCACGGGAGGTTGTTCTTTCTGGCTGCATGACACAATTTGGTTTAAAACACGCTAACCAATTCAATCAATTCAACCTTGCTAGCGACATCATGGAACCTTTTCGGCCTATTATAGATCAGATTGTTTACGAAAATCGAAATCATAGTTTTGTTAAAATTAAGCGTGAATTGTTTACAATTTTCTCAGATACATTTCAATACAACAATAAGGAAATGTACCTGACTAATATTGTTAGCGATTACACGAAGAAAGTGATTAAGGCGCTCAATAATAAAGGGAAAGGAGTTCCTGAATTTAGGATATGAGTTACCGGTATATGAGAATGCTATTGATGTTTGATATGCCTACAGAAACAGTTGATGAAAGAAAGGCGTATCGTAAATTCCGTAAATTTTTAATTAACGAAGGGTTTATTATGCATCAATTTTCAGTCTATAGCAAGTTACTCCTGAACAATTCAGCCAGTAATGCTATGTTGGATCGACTAAAGGCAAATAATCCCAAGAAAGGTAATATCACACTTTTGACTGTTACAGAAAAACAATTTGCTCGTATGATTTATCTCAATGGTCAGCGAGATGACAGTATAGGAAATACAGACTCTCGAATAGTCTTTTTAGGAGAGGAGATTTGATATGAAATTGAACTTTCCGTTACTAGACGAAGCTCTGACGCTCGAGAAAGCAACTATTTTTGTTGTAGAGGATACGACAGTATTTTCTCGACTGGTTAGGAATTTATATCAATATCAAGATGGATCAGAATTAAAAATTTTCGACGAACAATTTAGGTCCATTAAAGATTCCGAGCTGATGGTGGTGACAGATATTTTAGGATATGACATTAATGCTGTACCAATACTGAAGCTCATCCATGCTGATTTAGAAAATCAATTAAATGAAAAACCAGAAGTGAAATCAATTATTGAAAAATTAGCAAATTCTATTACTGAACTAATCTCTTATGAATGTCTAGAGAATGAGCTTGATTTGGAGTATGATGAGATTACGGTTTTGGAGTTGATAAAGGCGTTAGGGGTCAAAATTGAAACTATCAGTGATACGATTTTTGATAAAATTTTTGAGATTTTACAAGTTTATCAATTTTTGAATAAAAAGAGATTTCTTGTCTTTATCAATGTGTTATCTTATTTGACAGTGGGTGAAATTCAGAAAACTAGGGAGTATATTGAACTTTCCAATATGGATGTTCTTTTTCTAGAACCGAGAAAAAGAAAAGATTTCCCTCAGTATGTTTTGGATAAAGACTATTTCTTACTATCGGAAAATATGGTAAAATAAGTACATACAGTACAAATAATAGAAACTATTCGAAACTGAAGTCTGGCTGAGACGAATGGCGCGATTACGAGATTTTGAGACAAAAAATAGTCTACGAGGTTTTAGAGCTGTGCTGTTTCGAATGGTTTCAAAACAAATGTAAAACACTCTGACGTATGGTTCCTGTTTTAGAGCTGTGCTGTTTCGAATGGTTTCAAAACTTCTGGTTCTTACCAATATTAGCAAGCGCCGTTTTAGAGCTGTGCTGTTTCGAATGGTTTCAAAACCAGTGTATAGTGATGCTGATTCGATGTTGAGTTTTAGAGCTGTGCTGTTTCGAATGGTTTCAAAACGATTGAAGACACTGAATCACTTTTGCCAGAGTTTTAGAGCTGTGCTGTTTCGAATGGTTTCAAAACAATTGAAATTGTAACGCTTTACCGCTTTTCGTTTTAGAGCTGTGCTGTTTCGAATGGTTTCAAAACACGGGATGTAAGTGAGACTAAATCCAGTCTGTTTTAGAGCTGTGCTGTTTCGAATGGTTTCAAAACAAGATTTTGCACGGTCGTGGATAGCGCGTAGTTTTAGAGCTGTGCTGTTTCGAATGGTTTCAAAACTATGATGTTAATCGATAAAATTCGTGATGGGTTTTAGAGCTGTGCTGTTTCGAATGGTTTCAAAACTAAAAGCATTTAGCAATAACATGTACGTAAGTTTTAGAGCTGTGCTGTTTCGAATGGTTTCAAAACCACCTGACCTTGTCAAAAAAGCAATTGATAAGTTTTAGAGCTGTGCTGTTTCGAATGGTTTCAAAACTGAAGAACACAAAATGCAGGCAACTTGCTAGTTTTAGAGCTGTGCTGTTTCGAATGGTTTCAAAACTCTTGTTGCAGGTGCAGGTGCATTGGTATTGTTTTAGAGCTGTGCTGTTTCGAATGGTTTCAAAACTGAACCGTGATATTTACTGGCAAAATACCAGTTTTAGAGCTGTGCTGTTTCGAATGGTTTCAAAACAATATAGACCAGCAGCAATTAAGGTTGGTAGTTTTAGAGCTGTGCTGTTTCGAATGGTTTCAAAACCTTTATAGCTGATACGAAATTCCCAACCGTGTTTTAGAGCTGTGCTGTTTCGAATGGTTTCAAAACAAAATTCTTTCTTAAAACTATCATCAACATGTTTTAGAGCTGTGCTGTTTCGAATGGTTTCAAAACAGTAAAGCTAGTGTTATTGCTGTGTGTCGTGTTTTAGAGCTGTGCTGTTTCGAATGGTTTCAAAACAGGAGTTTACCAAGAACTTTTAAGACAAATGTTTTAGAGCTGTGCTGTTTCGAATGGTTTCAAAACTCCTCTGTTGTCTTTGATTGATATGCAGGTGTTTTAGAGCTGTGCTGTTTCGAATGGTTTCAAAACTTTGACAACGTGCTACGCGTGTTTGACGTAGTTTTAGAGCTGTGCTGTTTCGAATGGTTTCAAAACTCGTCAATCGTCGGGATTGGCCCGCTATATGTTTTAGAGCTGTGCTGTTTCGAATGGTTTCAAAACAACAGCCCTCTGAGCCGTCTAAGGTTCAAGGTTTTAGAGCTGTGCTGTTTCGAATGGTTTCAAAACGAATGCGACAATTGCACGTTGGCTAAATGAGTTTTAGAGCTGTGCTGTTTCGAATGGTTTCAAAACTGACAGGAAATATCTAGACTTATTAAGTCTGTTTTAGAGCTGTGCTGTTTCGAATGGTTTCAAAACAAGCGTTTCTTGTAACTTACCCGATGCACCGTTTTAGAGCTGTGCTGTTTCGAATGGTTTCAAAACTTGCTCCCCCTACCCTGAACATACCTTTGAGTTTTAGAGCTGTGCTGTTTCGAATGGTTTCAAAACGTTAAGCATTACATCTATGCGTGTTAATCGGTTTTAGAGCTGTGCTGTTTCGAATGGTTTCAAAACAGTTCTGAAATGCTCCTTTCATGGCATCTAGTTTTAGAGCTGTGCTGTTTCGAATGGTTTCAAAACGTGTAAGTGAATGGAATAGCGTTGTTAGTTGTTTTAGAGCTGTGCTGTTTCGAATGGTTTCAAAACATTTAAGCTATGAATCTTTCTCAAATATCGGTTTTAGAGCTGTGTTGTTTCGAATGGTTTCAAAACATGTAAGGCTGTGACGGTTGCAAGGTCTTCGGTTTTAGAGCTGTGTTGTTTCGAATGGTTTCAAAACCACTAGGTAGAATTGAGCACAGCAAGGCAAGTTTTAGAGCTGTGTTGTTTCGAATGGTTTCAAAACGGAAAATGAACGGGGTAGGCTTGTCGCTCTGTTTTAGAGCTGTGTTGTTTCGAATGGTTTTAAAATATACCTACGATATTTTTGGTAATATTTTCTAATTTTTCTTCCCCTTTTTTTTAAATTTTCTTATAATAACTTCCCCACTTCATGCTATAATAGTTATATGAGTTTTTAAAAGGAGCATGGAATGTCAAACTTAAAAGAGCAGGTTGGTATTAAGGCAGCGGAATTTGTAAAGGATGGTATGGTTGTTGGTCTAGGGACTGGGTCTACAGCCTACTATTTTGTTAAAGAAATTGGCCGTCGGGTTGCGGAGGAGGGGTTACAAATTATTGGTGTAACGACCTCGAATGCTACGGCAGAGCATGCTGCGTCCCTTGGGATTCCACTAAAAAATATTGACGAAGTTGAGTACGTAGACCTAACGGTAGATGGGGCTGATGAAGTAGATGGAGCCTTTAATGGAATCAAAGGTGGCGGTGCAGCCTTATTAATGGAGAAAATTGTTGCGGTCAATAGTAAAGATTGCATCTGGATTGTTGATGAATCCAAAGTAGTTGAAACGCTAGGAGCATTTAAATTGCCAGTAGAAGTGGTTCAATACGGTTCTGAAAATCTATTTCGCTTGTTCGAATCAAAAGGATATCGCCCAAGTTTCCGAATGAGTGATGGTGAAAAACTTGTGACGGATATGAAAAATTATATTATTGACCTCGATTTACATCGGATTGAAGATTCAGTTGCATTGGCGGAAGAATTGGATCGGACAGTGGGAGTTGTTGAACATGGTCTCTTTATTGGTTTGATTTCCAAGGTAATCGTTGGTACGCCTGACGGTCCTCAAATAGTTGAAAAATAAGTAAAGCGAAAACGCTTCTCAATTACTAACAATGAGAGGCGTTTTTATGGTATAATGAAAACACGAACGTTTGAAGTTAATGAGAATTCGTTTCCAATTTTATATATGTCTTTTGCTATCCATTGCTTGCAAACCCTATGAATAAGTATAGATTTTCTAGAATGGGATCTTTGCTCTAAGTGTTCGAGGATGATACGAGCACGAAGAAGGTAACAAATAATGCATTGTTTAAAAGATGAAATTCCAGATATTTTACTGGTACTATGGTTGGAAATTGATTTTCTGTAACTCGTGATTCAAAAAAGGAGACAATTATGCCTAAATTTAAACGTGTTCACTTGGTTGTTATGGATTCTGTCGGAATCGGTGCAGCTCCAGACTCAGATAAATTTTTCAATGCAGGTGTAGCAGATACAGAGTCTGATACACTCGGTCACATTTCTGAAAAAGCTGGGCTTGATGTGCCAAACATGGCAAAAATCGGTCTTGGCAATATTCCACGTGATACAGCGCTTGCGACAGTTCCTGCTGAAAGCCATCCAACTGGTTACGTGACCAAGTTGGAAGAAGTATCGCTTGGTAAGGATACCATGACAGGACACTGGGAAATTATGGGTCTCAATATTACTGAGCCATTTGACACATTCTGGGATGGTTTCCCTGAAGAGATTTTGACAAAAATCGAAGAATTCTCAGGTCGTAAAATCATCCGTGAAGCAAACAAGCCGTATTCAGGTACAGCTGTTATTGATGACTTTGGACCTCGCCAAATGGAAACAGGGGAGTTAATCGTCTATACCTCCGCAGATCCTGTACTTCAGATTGCAGCTCATGAAGACATTATTCCACTTGATGAGTTGTATCGTATCTGTGAATATGCTCGCTCGATTACCCTTGAACGCCCTGCTCTTCTTGGTCGTATTATCGCACGTCCATATGTTGGTGAGCCAGGGAATTTCTCACGGACTGCAAATCGTCACGACTATGCAGTTTCACCGTTTGAAGCAACAGTCCTCAACAAACTAGCAGATGCAGGTGTACCAACTTACTCAGTTGGTAAAATCAGTGATATTTTCAATGGCTCAGGTATTACCAATGATATGGGTCACACTAAGTCAAATATGCACGGTGTCGATGTCCTACTTGAAACTTTGCAATTACCAGAATTCGAGGAAGGATTTACTTTTACAAACCTAGTTGACTTTGATGCTGTCTATGGTCATCGTCGCAATATAGAAGGTTACCGCGACTGCTTGCAAGAGTTTGATGCACGTATTCCAGAGATTATTGACAATATGCGTGAAGATGACCTGCTCTTGATTACTGCAGACCACGGCAATGATCCATCTTATGTTGGGACAGACCATACACGTGAATATGTGCCACTTTTGGCTTACAGCAAGGCTTTCAAAGGAAATGGAGTCTTGCCAGTCGGTCACTTTGCGGATATTTCAGCCACAGTTGCTGAAAACTTTGGTGTGGAAACAGCCATGATAGGTGAAAGTTTCTTAGGAGATTTAGTTTAATGGAAAAAGTTGTGATTTATCATAATCCTGCATGTGGAACATCGCGCAATGTCCTTGCTATTATCCGACATGTTGGAATTGAACCTGAAATTGTTCATTATTTGGATACCCCACCAAGTGAGGAAGAATTGCATGATTTATTGTCCAGAATGGGAATAAAAGCTAAAGATTTGTTACGAACCAATGTACCACCATATCATGAAATGGGGATTGATTGGGAAAGTGCGTCTGAGGATACTATCATTTCGGCAATGGTTGTTGAACCAATTCTTATCAATCGACCAATTGTTGTGAGCTCAAAGGGTGTTAAATTATGTCGTCCTTCAGAGACAGTTTTGGAATTACTGCCACCAATGAAAACACCCTATGTTAAAGAAGATGGTGAAGTAGTTTTGCCTCTATAAAAATTTATATTCTATGGGTTTATCAAAGATTATAGAAAGGAAGTTTAATTAGCTAGGCTAATTGAATTTGGACGACAGTCCAGTATCATTGAACTTATGACATTAGTAGAAAAAATTTATGAAACAAAAGCGTTCTTGGAAGAAAAAGGTCTAGTGAAACCTGAATTCGGTTTGATTTTGGGGTCTGGCTTGGGTGAATTAGCTCAAGAAGTTGAAAATGCCATTGTTATTGATTATGCAGAAATTCCGAACTGGGGAAAATCAACGGTTGTTGGTCATGCTGGTAAGTTGGTGTACGGTGATTTGGCAGGACGTAAGGTCTTGGCCCTTCAAGGTCGTTTTCACTTTTATGAAGGAAATCCTATGGAGGTCGTGACCTTCCCTGTCCGTGTCATGAAAGCTCTCGGTTGCGAAGGAGTGATTGTGACAAATGCCGCAGGCGGTATCGGCTATGGTCCAGGTACCTTGATGGCAATTACTGACCACATCAACATGACAGGTCAAAACCCATTGATTGGTGCAAACTTGGAAGAATTTGGTCCACGTTTCCCAGATATGTCCAATGCCTACACTAAAGAATACCGTGAAAAAGCCCATACCATTGCGGAAAAATTGGGCATCAAGTTGGACGATGGTGTCTATCTAGGTGTGACAGGTCCTACCTATGAAACACCTGCTGAAATCCTGGCCTTCAAGACTATGGGTGCACATGCAGTCGGTATGTCGACAGTACCAGAGGTTATCGTGGCTGCTCACTCAGGTATGAAAGTCTTGGGAATTTCTGCTATTACAAACTTTGCGGCTGGTTTCCAATCTGAACTCAATCACGAAGAAGTTGTAGAAGTAACCGAGCAAATCAAGGACAACTTCAAGGGCTTGGTGAAAGCTATCTTGGCGGAATTATAAGGAGTCAGTATGAAGGTTCATTTTCTTATCCACGAAACATTTGAGGCCCCCGGTGCTTATTTAGCTTGGGCAGCGATGAAGGGCTACGACATCAGTATGACAAAGGTCTATCGGTATGAGCAGTTACCTAAGGCAGTTGATTTTGATATGTTGATTGTGATGGGAGGACCTCAAAACCCAGCTTCTACAAAGGAAGAGTTTCCATATTATGATGCCGATGCAGAAATCAGTTTGATTCGAAAGGCAGTGAAAGAGGGAAAATATGTCGTTGGTATTTGTCTTGGTTCCCAGTTAATCGGCCAAGCTATGGGTGCTCAATTTGAAGCCAGTCCTTATCCAGAAATTGGGAATTTTCCAATCTACTTGACAGAAGCAGGAAGTCAGGATCATTTGCTAGCAGGTATAACTGATGGTATGGTGGTTGGTCACTGGCATAGAGATATGCCAGGTTTGACCAGTCAAGCGATTGTCTTAGCAACCTCCAAAGGCTGTCCACGTCAAATTGTCAAGTACGCGGACAGGGTTTACGCTTTCCAATGTCACCTGGAATTTTCGAAGGATTTGGTAAAGGCTTTACTAGCCCATGAAGTCAATTATGATCAACAAGTAAAGGAAGAACCCTATTGTCAGCTTGCACAGGAAATCCTCGATTATGACTATTCGACGATGAATCAAGGCTTATGGTTATTTTTGGAGCGTCTTGTTAATAATACCTAAAGCAAGTATTTCGAAAAAAAGCATGTATTCATTAAACTCACGCCGTATTTCTATGCAAAAATACGGTCTCAGTCCACAATATACCCAACTAAAAACAGAATAGTTGTCGCCCTAATTGCAAGGAGGCTTATTCTGAAAATACAGAAAGGAATAGGGTAGCTTATAGAGTGTAACTAAATATAAGCTAAGGTCTAGTACAAAATGATAATGGTTGTTGAAAATGAAGGTTTTTGAGCGACTTCTTAGTTTTGTCCGATCCCTTTTAATGCCCTTTATATATTAATTATGTCTATCCATATCTCCGCAAAACCAGGTGAAATCGCTGATAAGATTTTACTGCCTGGTGATCCACTTCGTGCTAAATTTATCGCTGAAAACTTCCTTGAAGATGCTATTTGTTTCAATGAAGTCCGCAATATGTTTGGCTATACTGGTACGTACAAAGGTCATCGTGTTTCTGTGATGGGAACAGGAATGGGTATGCCATCTATTTCTATTTATGCACATGAACTGATTAACGAATATGGCGTAAAAAAATTGATTCGTGTGGGAACAGCCGGTTCTTTAAATAAGGATGTTCATGTCCGTGAATTGGTACTTGCTCAAGGGGCAGCCACTAATTCAAAAATGATTAATATTGACTGGCCAGAATATGATTTACCCCAAATTGCTGATTTTGAATTGCTGGATAAGGCTTATCATATTGCTAAGGAACTTAACTTGACAACCCATGTGGGCAATGTCTTATCATCAGATAGTTTCTATTCTCCAAAGCTATTCAGTCGGAACTTGGAATTAGGGAAATTGGGTGTGAAAGCTGTAGAAATGGAAGCGGCCGCACTTTACTATTTGGGTGCTAAGTTTGGTGTTCAAACCCTTGCCATTATGACAATTTCTGATAGTTTGGTGAATCCAGAAGAAGACACTACAGCTGAAGAGCGTCAAAACACATTCACTGATATGATGAAGGTTGGTTTGGAAACTCTGATTGCTGATGAATGATAAAAAAGCTAGATTGCTATAAAACGCAATCGTTTGAAAGGCGAACCAATTTCTATTTGTACGGAACTTGGTTTGTCTTTTTTTGTTGAATAAGGTATAACATAGAAAACGGTTATATTTTTTAACAGAAACATTCGTGAATACTTACATAAATAAGTTTCCAAAAGGAGAAAAAGAATGATCAACTTACAAAATTTTGTTCGGTCTATGTATGCCAAACGTATCGAAGATTGCACAGACCAAGAACTCTATTATGCTTTATTAGCCTTTACTAAACAACAAAGTGAAGCTAAGTATACCAACGATTAGAAGAAAAAAGTTTACTATATTTCAGCTGAATTCTTGATTGGGAAATTATTATCGAACAACCTAATCAATCTAGGACTTTATGATGAAGTGAAAAGTCAATTTGGTTGCAGCTGGCAAAGATTTGATTACCATTGAAGACATGGAATTAGAACCGTCACTTGGCAATGGTGGTTTAGGTCGTTTAGCTGCCTTTTTCTTAGACTCGATAGCAAGTCTTGGTTTAAATGGTGATGGTGTTGGCCTCAACTATCATTTTGGTCTCTTTCGTCAATTATTTGCCTACCATCAGCAGACTGCCGTTCCAAATGAGTGGATTACTCCGCATTCCTGGTTAACGGAATCACCGATTTCTTATCGGGTGCCATTTGCTCATTTCACACTGACTTCAAAGCTCTATGATATTGATGTACCAGGTTATAAAATGGAACGGAAAAACCGTTTGCGCTTGTTTGACCTAGGCTCAGTTGATGATAATATCATTTATGATGGTATAGAATTTGATAAAGAAGACATTTTCCGCAATTTGACTCTCTTCCTTTACCCAGATGATTCGACGGATGAAGGAAAAGTCCTTCGGATTTTTCAACAATATTTCATGGTGTCCAATGCTGCGCAACTCTTGATTGATGAGGCGATTACCAAAGGTTCTAATCTGCATGATTTGCCTGATTACGCTGTCGTTCAAATCAATGATACCCATCCTTCCTTGGTCATTCCTGAATTGATTCGTTTGTTAAAACTTCGTGGTATTTCATTTGATGAAGCGGTTGAAATCGTGAAAAAGATGACGGCCTATACCAACCATACCATTTTGTCAGAGGCTTTGGAAAAATGGCCACTTGATTTCTTAAACCGTGTTTTGCCACATCTGGTACCATTTATCGAAGAATTGGACCGTCGTGCGAAAGCTGTCAAGAACGATCCAGCGGTGAACACTATTGATGAACAAGGCCGTGTTCATATGGCTCACATGGATATTCATTATAGCTATTCCATCAATGGAGTGGCGGACCTTCACACAGAAATCCTGAAGACTTCAGAATTGAAGGCTTTTTACGAGCTTTATCCTGAGAAATTCAACAACAAAACAAACGGGATTACCTTCCGACGTTGGCTAATGCATGCGAATCCAAGTCTGGCAAGCTACTTTGATTGCTTAATCGGACACGGCTATCACCATGATGCGAGTGAATTGGAAAAACTTTTGGATTTCAAGGGAAACAAGGAACTTAAAGACTGGTTAGAAGAAACCAAACAACATAATAAACGTAAATTGCAACGTCATATTGCGAAAACTCAAGGTGTAGAGGTTAACCCTGAATCCATTTTTGATGTGCAAATCAAGCGCATGCATGAGTACAAGCGACAACAAATGAACGTATTATATGTCATTTACAAATATCTGGATATCAAAGCTGGAAATATCCCAACCCGACCATTAACCGTATTCTTCGGAGGAAAAGCAGCACCAGCCTATACAACTGCCCAAGATATTATTCACTTAATATTAGTATTGTCACAAGTTATTCAAAATGACCCAGATGTTGCCCCGCATTTGCAAGTGGTGATGATTGAAAACTACAATGTAACCGAGGCGAGTTATATTATCCCAGCAGCAGATATTTCCGAACAGATTTCTCTTGCATCTAAGGAAGCATCTGGTACTGGCAATATGAAATTCATGTTGAATGGTGCGTTGACAATTGGTACGGATGATGGTGCCAATGTAGAAATCCATGAATTGGTTGGTGATGAAAACATCTACATTTTTGGTCAAGACAGTCAAACTGTTATTGATCATTATGCAAATGGAACCTACCACCCATACGCTTACTACGAACGCGATACAATCCGTCCATTGATTGATTTCATTACTAGTGATGTCGTTCGTCATGCGGGTGGTATTGATGAACGTCTATGGCGCTTACAAGATAATTTGAAACACAATGACCACTTTATGACCCTCTTAGACTTGGAAGATTACATTTTAACCAAGGAACGCATGTTGACAGATTATGAAGACCGTAATAGCTGGCTTGAAAAAGTGATTGTCAACATTGCCAAATCTGGATTCTTCTCATCAGACCGTACGATTCAACAGTACAATGAAGATATCTGGCATTTGGAAGCTAAATAGCATAAATGTGGACAGATAATCTAAAAAAATCTCACTCTGAACAACATTAGAAAAAAATAGCTTAGAATCAACGTTGCTGATGACGTCCTTCTAAGCTATTTTTTATGTTAAAGACTAGTTATCCAGATTTATTTTTTTTGAATTTTATAGTCGAATGAATTAACTTTCAGACAAGGAGCTGAGACGCAGGCTGTACTAGAGTACGGCAAGGCGAAAGCGACGATGTATCAAAGCTAATTCAAATGACTATATTTTTGAAGAATTGACCAATTACTGATCGTCCAATGAAATTTCCAAGGACAAAACCGATTGTATTGAGCAGGATGTCACCAAGATCAAAGAAACCTAATGAGAAAGTGTACTGGCATACTTCAATTATCAGAATTGCACCAATAAAAAGAGTTAATTTTTTCCAAGAAAAGGGAACGAGCAATCCTAGGGGTAAAAATAATAAGAGGTTAAAGACTAAGACAGCTGGGTTGAGAAAAAGGTCTTGTGTGAAGGTGGAAAAGAGATTCCAGTTGAAACCTTTGACGCCAATACTTTTGAAAAATAGGAGATAAATGAGGATAAGAAAATAGCTACAATAGAAAAAGTAGAGAATTGGTCTAGAAATTTTTGGTCGATAAATTAATCGAAATATGTTAAAGCAAAACGCAGTCATTAACAGGATTGCCGCAAGTGTCGGAATGACATCATAAGTCATAAATAGAGTCGAAAACTGGAAAAAAAGAAAAGTCATAAAAATCCAGCGGCAGACTAAAAATGACAGGATGAGATTGATGCTATCGTATATTCTTTCTTTGTTCATTAAAAGTCTCCTTTCATCTCTATTATACGAATATTTTAGAGTGAAGTAAAGTGTGGCTCCAAAAAAAGTTTTCATTGACAATGTGCTATAATAGATTTTATGAATAAACGACCGACATCAGCCTACATTCACATTCCATTTTGCACTCAAATTTGTTACTATTGTGACTTTTCCAAGGTATTTATCAAAAACCAACCTGTCGATGAGTATTTGTCCGGCCTCATGGAAGAGGTCAAGTTTTACGACCTCCCAGCCCTTCGGACCCTATATATTGGTGGCGGAACACCTTCGGCTTTGTCAGCAGATCAATTAGACTACCTCTTGACCAATCTTGAGAATTTGTTGGATTTATCTCAACTGGAGGAATTTACTATTGAGGCTAACCCTGGTGACCTGACAGCAGACAAAATTGAAGTTCTAAAAAAATCTAAGTGTAACCGTGTATCACTGGGGGTTCAAACCTTTGATGACCGTATGTTAAAAAAAATTGGTCGTAGTCATAATCAAGCCCAAATTTATGAAACCATTGCTTCACTAAAAGCAGCTGGTTTTCATAATATTTCCATAGATCTTATCTATGCGTTACCTGGTCAGACCATGGAGCAAGTCAAAGACAATGTTGCAAAGGCCTTAGAATTGGATATTCCCCATATGAGTCTCTATAGCTTGATTTTGGAAAATCATACGGTCTTTATGAATCGCCAACGCCGTGGAAATCTTCATCTGCCCAATGAGGACGTAGAATCTGATATGTTTGATTACATCCTTCGGGAGTTAGAAAAAAATGGTTTTGAGCACTATGAGATTTCTAATTTTACCAAACCAGGATTTGAAAGTCGTCATAATCTCATGTACTGGGATAATGCGGAGTATTATGGATTAGGGGCAGGGGCTTCAGGCTATTTGGATGGCATGCGTTATCGTAACCGAGGCCCGATTCAGCACTATCTCAAATCAATTCGTGAGAAAGGTCATTCACGTTTACATGAGGAATTTCTCAGTAAAACGGAGCAGATGGAAGAAGAGATGTTTTTAGGCCTGAGAAAGAAAACGGGTGTCTCGATTGAACGATTTGAAGAAAAATTTGGCATCTCATTTGAAGAACGATATGGTCAGGTTGTCAGAGACTTAATAAATGAAGGTCTCTTACAGGAGGAGAACCATTGGCTTAGAATGACGAAAAAAGGATTATTTCTTGGCGATACAGTTGCTGAACGGTTTATTATTGAAGAGTTGTAGTGGGGTGAGCTAAATGGGATTAAAATACCAAGAAAATGTAACTATTCCATTTGATATGTGTGATGTGCAACATGAAATTAAATTACCAGCTTTTATTTCATATTGTCTGGGAGTGTCAGGACGTCAATCAGAGTCAGTTGGAAGAAGTGATGTATTTATTTTTGAAGAATTTGGATTAATCTGGGTAGTGACTGATTATGAGCTGAACATTCATCGCTTACCAACTTATAATGAGACCATCACCATTGTGACAGAAGCGATTGCCTATAATAAATTTTTCTGCCATCGGATGTTCTATATTTATGATGAAAATGGCAATCTTTTACTCGATATTCTCTGCTATTTTGTGTTGATTGATTTTGAAACTCGAAAGGTAGCTCCAGTTCCAGAAGTATTGATTGAGCCATTTCAATCTGAACAGGTCAAAAAATTACCACGGGCACCCAAATACCATGAGCTGGATGCACCATTTGTTCAGGAGTTTTCGGTTCGTTATTTTGATTTGGATATGAATGGTCATGTCAACAATAGTAAGTACTTAGAATGGATGTATGAATCGCTAGGATACGATTTTCTGCTCTGCCATGTTCCTAAAAAAATTCAATTAAAATACATCAAGGAAGTAGCTCCTACAAGTCAAGTGAGTTCTCGATTGGTTACAACAGCATTACATAGCCAACATGAAATCGTTGTAGAGGGGCATATTCATGCACAAGCTACAATTGAATGGAGGAAAAGAGATGACGCAAGATAAGTGGTTGGACTGGGCTGTGCGTCTACAAGCCATCGCTCAAACAGGTTTAGCCTATGGGAAAGATGTTTATGATATTGAACGTTTTGAAGAAGTGCGGCAAATTGCGGCAGAAATGTTAGTGGAGCCTTCGGGGCAACCTTTGGAAGTAGTGAAAGAGCTATTTTGTAATGAATCTGGCTATCAGACCCCGAAACTTGATACTCGCGCAGCCATTTTTCAGGATAACAAAATCTTGTTGGTTCAGGAAAATGATGGACTTTGGTCTTTGCCTGGCGGGGATTGTGTCATAATAATGACAGGTGCTTAAAACGCTGTTAAATCAAGGATTTGAGCGTTCTACAATCTGTCATTAAGGAGGAATTTTTTAGATTTTAAAAATAATATGCTTTAGCGAGAACATTTTAATAAGTGTTCTCGCTTTTTTTATTTTCAGGAGGAAAATCATGCAAAAGAATAAGCAGTCATCACGATAAATTGTGATGTGTCATCTCATGGAGATTATGGGAATAAATATTGAGAAAGCAACTCAGTTAATTGCTGAAATGGAGGAAAAAGGACTCATTCAATTTGATGACATGGGGAATGTTGGTCTATTAGTCTTGGAGGGACAATCATGAAACGTATTACCGCTAATCAGTATCAGACATCAGAGCGTTATTATAAACTCCCAAAAGTCTTGTTTGAGAGTGAACGTTATAAGGATATGAAGCTGGAAGTTAAGGTAGCCTACGCGGTTTTAAAGGATCGGTTGGAGTTGTCTTTGAGTAAAGGTTGGATTGATGAGGATGGGGCTATTTACTTGATTTATTCCAATTCAAATCTGATGGCACTTTTAGGCTGTTCAAAGTCAAAATTACTCTCTATCAAGAAAACTTTACGTGACTATGGCTTAATTGATGAAGTCCAACAGTCCTCTAGTGAAAAAGGTCGTATGGCAAATAAAATTTACTTGGGGGAATTAGAACATGAAACTAGCCCAGTCTTACATACTGACGGGGCTAGTGTTAAAAAAACACTAGGGGGGTCTCAAAGAAAGACGGGGCCGGTCTTAAATTCAGCCCCTAGTGAGACTGAAGGAAGTGAGACTAAATATAGTGAAACTAAAGGGAGTGATTTCCTTATTGAGGACGAGGAGGAGAGGCAGCTAGTAGATGAGAAACAAGAAGAGAACTTTACTTCAAAAGTCGATGGCGTGACCAAGTACGATCGAGACTATATTTGGGGTTTGGTTCATGACCAGTTAAGACAGACAGGTCTATCTCAGTCGGCTAGTGACTATGCCATGCTCTATTTTAGTGACCGTTATCAGTATGCTTTGGAACATATGCGATTTGCTCGGTCAGCGGAAGTAATAGCTGAATACGTATTTAATGGAGTGCTGTCAGAGTGGACCAAGCAACTGAGACGACAAGAAGTAAAGGGAGGTGATTAAGTTGATTTGGTGGATACTAGGTGGAATCTATCTGATTTCTATTGTCATTTTGATTTTTGAAATCATCCGTGCACCAGAAATGGATGATGATATATAAGCAAGAGTTTTACAAGTGTAAGGCTCTTTTTTAGTTGGAAAGAGAGGAAAAATGAAATTTTTAGATTTATTTGCTGGGATAGGCGGTTTTAGGCTAGGGATGGAATCACAGGGTCATAAATGCCTGGGCTTTTGTGAAATTGATAAATTCGCTAGAACATCTTATAAAGCTATGTTTAACACAGAAGGGGAAATAGAATACCATGACATTAAAGAGGTCACAGACCATGACTTTAGACAATTTAGAGGGCAAGTGGACATCATCTGCGGGGGATTTCCTTGCCAAGCATTTTCACTCGCAGGCAGACGATTGGGATTTGAAGATACTCGAGGGACTCTCTTTTTTGAGATTGCTCGAGCGGCCAAACAAATCCAACCACGTTTTCTATTTTTGGAAAACGTCAAAGGCCTACTCAATCACGACGAGGGACGGACGTTCGCCACAATCCTCTCCACGTTGGATGAATTGGGGTATGATGTCGAATGGCAAGTGCTTAACAGTAAAGACTTTCAAGTGCCCCAAAACAGAGAGCGGGTCTTTATTATCGGACATTCTAGAAGATACCGTTCCAGATTCATATTTCCTCTCAGAGGAGAAAACAGCCCAGCTCATCTTGAAAGGCTAGGCAATATCAATCCATCTAACCGTGGTTTGAATGGTGAAGTCTATCTGACGAGTGGACTTGCTCCTACACTAACAAGAGGTAAAGGAGAGGGAGCTAAAATCGCCATTCCAGTCTTAACACCAGATAGAATTGAAAAACGGCAATATGGTCGTCGATTTAAGGACAATCAAGACCCTATGTTTACTTTGACCAGTCAAGACAAACACGGGTTTGTTGTCGCAGGAAATCTGCCGACTAGCTTTGACCAGACTGGAAGAGTATTTGACATTTCTGGCTTGTCACCGACCTTGACCACCATGCAAGGTGGAGACAAGGTGCCAAAGATTTTGCTGAGGGAGGAGCTGCCATTTCTGAAAGTCAAGGAAGCCACAAAAAGAGGGTACGCAAAGGCGACTCTTGGAGACTCTGTCAATCTGGCTTATCCAGACTCAACCAAACGTAGGGGACGAGTGGGAAAGGGAATATCCAATACTCTGACGACTTCAGACAATATGGGAGTAGTGGTTGCTGCTTTGGAATATCGACAGGATAAGTGGTATGAAGTCACAGGCATTGTCTTAGAGGGAAAACTTTATCGCCTGAGAATAAGACGACTGACACCAAGAGAGTGTTTCAGACTTCAAGGCTTTCCTGACTGGGCTTATGAAAGAGCAGAGGGTGTTTCTAGTAAGAGCCAACTATACAAACAGGCCGGCAATAGCGTGACTGTCACAGTTATTGAAGCCATTGCGAGAGAATTTAGAAGAACGGAAGAGGAAGAAAAACATGAACCTACTACATAAGAAAAGTATCCTAGAGTGTACTGAATTAGAAGAACGTATTCACCAAGCTGAAACCATTCAGTTACTGGAAAAAATTCTATCACTCCCCAATTTTGATTGTGACTTTGAGGTGACTTTTGAAGATGATTACCACAAAGAGATGAATGATCCTCTTTTCTACGAATCCAATCTTCATAGGATTTCGGATTTTATGGAAACTAGGGATATTAAAAATGGTGTAGATACACTATTGACGAAAGACAATCACCTGGCCTTTCGTGCCTTTGGTGAAAATTATACTGCTAGGGGAAAGGATGGCATTGTAACGACTCTAGTGACGGTCAAGTGCTATGGTGAAGGACGGTTGCCCATTGATATGAGTCGCTATTTTTCAACTCCTGAACAAACAGTTGAAAATAGCCTAACCCTATAAGGAGGAGCCTATGCTTGAGGTATATCTAGGAAATAATGCCAATACAAATCAAGACTTACTAACCATTTTGACGACCTATGGAGTGGCTTATCGTTGTACAAAAGCATGTGATGTAAACCGTGAAATCTTATTGTCACTCTTTGCCAAAACCACGGATTGTTTTGAGTTGCTGTCGCCACGATTTCTTCGGTTTAAGCGTCAATATTCGATAAGTTTGAATGAGATGATTCAGCTTATTCTCCAAAAGCCAGACCAAAACCTTCGTCTGCCCCTCATTGTCTGTCAGAATCATGTCTATCCAGCTATTGGACTAGACGAAGTGAGAACATTTCTACCCAGACAGGTAAAAGAAGAGCTGTTTCAGGCCAGCCTGATGAAACAAGTGACAGGGTAGGTGTGAAGATGAATGAACGATTTTGGGATAATTTAGAAATTATACTCTCAGAAAGAGAAATCACTTGGGCAGAACTAGCTCGCAAAGTATTCAAAGGTCAATATGTCTATCCCAGTGAGTTTAATCGCCTCTATCAAAAACTGCGACATTACAAATCCAATCGTCTGATGCCACAAACAAGATGGGTTGAGCGAATCGTTTTAGTCTTAGACATTGATTATGAAGATTTATTCAAGAGGTGACAATGATAAGGATAGTGGTGTTTTATCTAGCCATACAGATTAACGGTCTTCTGGTGAGTTTATACCTGAAAGAGTATCTAACAATAGAGGGTATAGTCTTGCTACAATTGATCCTATTAAGTGTTACTTGCTTAGAGATTGCCCGTCATAAAACTGTTCAAGGAAAAAATATGACCTTGCAAAAACGCCTAAGTTGGTTGCTTCTTGGCTTTGTGGCTATGGTTGCTTTTGCAGTCTTCATCAGTTTCCTATTTTCAGTGCAGACTAGGAATCAAGCAGTATTGGTACAAGTAGGAAAGCAGGTTCCTCCTATTATCTTTTTATTGTTTCTGGTCAATGCAAGTGTCCTTGAAGAGATTGTTTATAGGCAGTTGCTGTGGGAAAAATTGACATTCCCTTTTGTACAAATAGGCGTGACCAGTTTTCTCTTTGTTCTATCCCATGGACCCAATCAGTTAGGGAATTGGCTCATGTATAGCTGTCTTGGCTTGACCTTGGCTGCTGTTCGATTGAAAACTGATTGTATGACGGCAATCACCTTACATTTACTTTGGAATAGTTTGGTTTATGTCTTAACCTTCTTGTGATACCAAAATCAAGAGTTCTTCCGTATTATGGAAGCACCTTATGTTTGATAGGGAATTCAAATAAGAGGAGGTCACCATGTCATCTGAACAACAAGAACGTCAAGCGATACAATACGTGGAAAGAAGTAGTTTATTGACAGTTAGAACTCTCTTAAAGCTCTTAGAATGGTCGGCTAGGCAAGCCTTAGCTCAAGATTCAGCTTATAAGATTGGGGTTCAAAAACTGGAAGAACTCCTTCAAAGCCCTTACGCAATTGAAGCGATAGATGTTAGTAAAGACATACTGGATAAGCCAATCGATGTGGAGAAATTTAAGGAGTTGATGGAGTCAGAAAAACTGCCAATCGCAATTAGTTGGCAAAAAGACTATCTCTACTTTTATGCCAAGGATAAGACCTTGCTCGATCATCACTTGGATGAATTGTTGAAGAAACTGATGTCTAATCCAGAGAAGCTAGAAGGTTTAACCTTTGATAAAACCTTGGATCAAGAGATAGAACTCGCCAAAGAGAAAATTAGAGTGACAGAACCTTCGGCAGTCAAAACCAAGGAGGTGACCTTGTAATGTATTCCAGGCAAAAAGCATTTGTCTTTGGTCTCTTGGGTCTCGCCTTTGGCTATTTCTGCCATCGTCTAACTCTACTCTATGATAGTTTAACCAATGCCCCACCTATGGAACGATTTGCCTACCTCTTAGGAGAGGGGTTAAATCAGGTTTTCAATCCTTTATGGCTATTTTCCTTTACTCAAAAATCTCTTCTTGCCTTTATCCTTGGGGTTCTAACGATGATACTAGTCTATCTTTATGTATCGACAGGACAGAAAGTCTATCGAGAAGGGGAAGAATACGGTTCTGCACGATTTGGAACCAGTAAGGAAAAGCGGAACTTTTACAGTAAGAATCCTTTTAATGACACGATTTTGGCTCGTGATGTTCGTCTAACCTTGTTGGAAAAGAAGAAACCCCAGTTTGACCGAAATAAAAATTTGATTGTCATTGGGGGTTCTGGTGCAGGAAAGACCTTTCGCTTTGTGAAACCCAACCTTATCCAACTTAATTGTTCCAATATTGTCGTAGATCCTAAAGACCATTTGGCTGAGAAGACAGGTAAACTCTTTTTAGAAAACGGTTATCAGGTCAAGGTTTTAGACTTGGTTAATATGACCAATTCAGACGGTTTTAATCCCTTTCGTTATGTAGAAACAGAGAATGATTTGAACCGCATGTTAACGGTCTATTTTAACAATACCCGTGGGTCTGGTTCACGCAGTGATCCATTTTGGGATGAGGCTTCCATGACATTGGTGAGAGCTATTGCCTCTTACTTGGTGGATTTTTACAATCCTCCAGGAAGTTCTAAGCAAGAGCAGGAAGCAAGACGTAAGCGTGGCCGTTATCCAGCCTTTTCTGAGATTGGGAAACTCATCAAACTCTTATCAAAGGGAGTCAATCAGGACAAAAGTATTCTTGAAGTCCTGTTTGAAGATTATGCAAAAAAATACGGTCACGAAAACTTTACCATGCGAAACTGGGCAGATTTTCAAAACTATAAGGATAAGACGTTGGATTCGGTCATTGCGGTCACAACAGCTAAATTTGCCCTCTTTAATATCCAATCGGTGATTGATTTGACGAAAAAAGATTCTATGGACTTGAAAACGTGGGGCACTCAAAAGACCATGGTCTATCTTGTCATTCCAGACAATGATACGACCTTTCGTTTTCTATCTGCTTTATTTTTCTCTACGGTTTTCTCCACTTTGACCAGGCAGGCTGATGTTGACTTTAAAGGGCAACTGCCGATTCATGTTAGAAGCTATCTGGATGAGTTTGCGAATGTCGGAGAAATCCCAGACTTTGCCGAACAAACCTCAACAGTTCGCTCTAGGAACATGAGTCTGGTTCCAATCTTGCAAAATATTGCTCAACTCCAAGGACTTTATAAGGAAAAAGAGGCTTGGAAAACTATACTGGGGAACTGTGACAGCCTCCTCTATTTGGGTGGAAATGACGAGGAAACTTTCAAATTTATGAGTGGTCTTTTAGGCAAACAAACCGTTGATGTCAGAAGCACCAGTCGTTCTTTTGGGCAGACTGGTTCAAGTTCGACCTCCCACCAGAAAATTGCCCGTGACTTGATGACGGCTGATGAAGTAGGGAATATGAAACGAGATGAGTGCCTCGTACGCATTGCAGGGATTCCTGTTTTTCGAACCAAGAAATATTTTCCGCTCAAACATAAGAATTGGAAATGGCTTGCGGATAAGGAAACCGATGTACGCTGGTGGCACTATCATATCAATCCCCTAACCGCTGAGGAAGAGGTAGATTTGTCAGACCATAAAATAAGGGATTTAAGCACAGAAACGACACTACATTAATAGAAATGAGGAATTATATGAATCAAAAACTATCAGGCTTTGTTTACGGAGTGGACGCCAGCTCCATGTTCTCCCAAGCTATGTCTCTATTACAAAAAGGTTTGATTGCAGTAGGAGCCTTTCTTGTTGTCATGGGCATTATCAACCTTTCAACCAACATTAAAGATGGTGGGCCAGGTGTCCGAAATGCCATTCTAGAAATTGTTGGTGGAGTCATGGTGGGAGCCGCGGGTGCTTTTGTGACTCAGATTACCATTTAGGGGAGGACAGCACATGACATGATGATGAATTTTACGTCACCTTTTGTATATCTAGCCTCTGAAAAAGTATCTAGCGATAGCCTTTTTGAAGGGTTTCAAGTGGATTTAGAATCAACCGCCAACTTGGTTAAGTCACTAGCGGACTTTAATCCAACGGTGTGGTCTTACATGACAGCCATTACAAAGGGGATTATGCAGCCCTTGGGAGTAGCTATTCTTGCGGTTGTTCTCGTACTCGAATTTTCAAAAATGGCCAAGAAAATCGCAAACTCAGGTGGTGCAATGACCTTTGAAGCCATAGCACCTATGATTGTCAGCTACATCATGGTTGCGATCGTGATTACCAATACGACGGTTATTGTGGAAGCCATTATTGCCCTTGCTTCTTATGTTATTGAACAAGTGGCAGGGCTAGTCACGAATGGTGGTGCTAATTACGATACCATATCAGGCATTAAGGGATCTGGAATTGTAGGAAAAATGATTATTGGCTTTTTTGCGATTCTCATTTGGTTGGTACGAATGGCCAGTATCATGGTTGTCAATATCTTGATTACCATTCGCTTTATCCAACTCTATCTGATGATTCCTTTTGCCCCTGTTACCATTCCGACCTTCCTTAGTGATGACTGGAGAAGTGTTGGGATTGGTTACCTTAAAAACATCATGGTCTATGCCATTCAAGGTATTTTGATTTTTCTAATTGTATCTCTTGTTCCCTTGTTTGAATCGGCTGGAAAGATTGCCGTATCAAATGGAGCTGGAGTGATGGAATCACTCGCCATTATGTTTGGTGGCTTGGTACAGGCCATATTGTTAATCACTGCCTTAGTTGGCAGTCAACGAACCGCCCGAAGTATTTTGGGGATGTAGGAGGAAGGGAGTCAATATCTCGCCTCCTCTTTTTATAGCTTACTTAGATTGGAGAACATTTATGAACACACGTGTCTTTAAGGACATCTCAAAGGTTCAACACAGGGCATGGCTAGGATTTACAACTAGACAGGTTATTTTTGTATTTCCAGCCGTCGCCATAACCATTTTGGTATTGGGTTTGAACCTATTTTACTGGCAATTTGGGGATTGGTTTATCTATGGTTTTGTTTTTAGCTTTACCATTCCACTCATGTTATTTGGGGTCTATCGCCCCAACGATTTACCATTTGAAACCTATCTCAAGTACCGTTTTCATTTTGAACTAACAGTACCAGAACGTACATTTACTGGAAGAAAAGGAGACCAACGTGAAAAAATTAAAACACTCAATGAAACCAAAGACATCTTCTAATGACCAAAAGCAAAAGACGAAAACGCAGAAGCAGGAGATTAGACCGTCTACCATAAATACGTTAGCTTATCAAGGGCTTTTTCAGAATGGCCTTATGCAGGTCAGTCCAAGTTATTTCTCACAAACCTATCTCTTAGGAGATGTTAATTATCAAACAGTTGGCTTAGACGATAAGGGAGCTATTGTTGAGAAATATTCCGATTTAATCAATTCACTGGATGATAAGACTAATTTCCAACTGACCATCTTCAATCAAAAAGTTAATTTGGAAAAATTCCGTAAGAGTATTCTCTATCCCTTACAGGAAGATGGGTTTGATGCTTATCGTGATGAATTGAATCGTATGATGGATGCCAACTTAGAGGCGGGTGAGAACAACTTTTCAGCTGTCAAGTTTCTTTCATTTGGCAAGAGCGACCAAACACCAAAACTAGCTTTTCGTTCTCTGTCACAAATTGGAGAATATTTCAAGAGTGGCTTTTCAGAGATTGATGTATCTCTTGGTCTGCTCGGTGGAGAGGAGCGAGTGAATGTCCTTGCGGATATGTTACGAGGTGAAAATCATTTACCGTTTTCTTACAAGGATTTGACTCTCTCAGGTCAATCCACCAAACACTTTATTGCCCCAACCTACCTTTCCTTTAAACACAAGAATCATATTGAATTGGACGAACGATTATTACAAATTGTCTATGTTCGTGACTATGGTATGGAGCTAGGGGATAAATTTATTCGAGACCTCATGCAGTCAGATTTGGAAGTGATGATTAGCCTACATGCCAAAGGCTCTACCAAGTCTGAAACCATGACCAAGCTACGAACCAAGAAGACCTTGATGGAATCACAAAAGATTGGTGAACAACAAAAAATGGCTCGGACTGGAATCTATTTGGAGAAGGTCGGCCATGTTCTTGAGAACAACATCGATGAAGCTGAAGCTCTTCTTCAAACCATGACCCAAACAGGAGATAAACTGTTTGACACCGTATTTCTAATTGGCGTGCTGGCGGATACTGAAGATCAACTCAAACAATCTCTTGATATTATCAAGCAAGTTGCAGGGTCTAATGATATGATTATCGATAACTTGACCTACATGCAAGAAGCTGCTTTTAATAGTCTCTTGCCATTTGGGAAGAACTATCTCGAAGGTGTTTCTCGGTCTCTATTGACTTCAAATATTGCCGTGAATGCACCTTGGACTTCCGTAGATATTCAGGACAAGGGTGGGAAATTTTATGGCATCAATCAAATCTCAAGTAATATCATCAGTATTGACCGTGGCAAGTTAAATACTCCGTCAGGTTTGATTTTAGGGACCTGGAGCTGGCAAAGGGATGGCGACAAAACATGAAATCATCTCTACTAAGCTCAAGGAAGCAGATTGCGATACTGAAATTATTATTGTTGACCCAGAAAACGAGTACAGCATTATCGGTCAAGCCTTTGGTGGAGAGAGTATTGATATTGCCCCAGATTCTACCACCTTCTTAAATGTCTTAGATCTATCAGATGAGAATATGGATGAGGACCCAGTCAAGGTCAAGTCCGAATTTCTCTTGTCTTGGATTGGAAAGCTCTTGGACCGCAAAATGGATGGCCGTGAAAAGTCCTTGATTGACCGTGTGACAAGACTCACCTATAAGCATTTTGACACACCGTCCCTGGTCGAATGGGTCTTTGTCTTATCTCAACAACCTGAACAGGAAGCTAAGGACTTGGCACTAGATATGGAACTCTATGTGGAAGGGTCGCTGGACATATTTTCACATCGCACCAACATCAAAACAGACAGTCATTTCCTGATTTACAATGTCAAAAAGTTAGGCGATGAATTAAAACAAATTGCCCTCATGGTTATCTTTGACCAAATTTGGAATCGGGTGGTCAAAAACCAAAAGCTAGGGAAGAAGACCTGGATTTACTTTGATGAAATGCAGCTACTTTTATTGGACAAGTATGCCTCTGATTTTTTCTTTAAACTCTGGAGTCGTGTCCGTAAGTATGGGGCGATACCGACAGGCATTACTCAGAATGTAGAAACGCTTCTTTTGGATGCCAATGGCAGACGTATTATTGCCAATAGCGAGTTTATGATTCTTTTAAAACAGGCCAAGAGCGATCGCGAAGAATTGGTGCATATGCTTGGACTTTCCAAGGAACTGGAGAAATACTTGGTCAATCCTGAAAAAGGGGCTGGCCTAATCAAGGCTGGTTCCACCGTTGTCCCATTCAAAAATAAGATTCCACAACACACCAAGCTCTTTGACATCATGAGTACGGACCCTGAAAAAATGAGGACATGAGATGAAAGAGGATAAAAAGCTAGTCAAACAGGCTAGGCAAAACTTTCGAAGCAACTTAAAATCAGCCCGGATGCATTATCGGAAAGAAGTTAGAGACTTAAAACAGACTGTTCTTAAAAATGGCCTATTTCGAAAACCAGCCCAAAATTCTCTGTTTCAAGATAAGAAAACAGAGTTAAAAGAAAATCTATTCAGTAGCCAAGAGGAAGCAGAAGAGAAGTTCCTAAAGGAAATTACCTATGTGTCTCCTAGACTGTTAAGGGGAAAGGAAATCAAGAACTATCGACTTCCTCAAGCTCAAGAGCGTTTGAGGACGGCAAGAAAACATTTGTCAGAAGTGAAACTAAGTGAGAAGCAAAAGGCAGTTAATCCCAAGTTTACTTTCCAAAAAGAAAATCCTTCCCTGAAGTCTCGCTTTCAGTTTCACCAAGAAAAATCATTTGATCGGTTAAGTGCAGAAAAAGACGTAAGTTCTGCAAAGCGTGAGGTTAAACAACTCAAGAAAGTCCGAAAGTCTAAGAAAAGTTCTACCAAAGTCAAAGTTGGATTAGGCTTAGCTGCTTCTGAATCCCTTGACCTGATAGCACAGGATGATGATTTAGATGGTCTAAGAACCTTAAAGGATACTAGCTTAAAAGCCAGACGCTATGGAAGGTTTACCTATCAAGCAGGTAAAGTGGCGGTAAAAAGTGGTCAGACTGGTGTGCGGATTACCAAATCAAAAATTTCTCATGGAAAGGAACGATTCCAGAACTTCAAAAATGGAAAAGGATTCACACGCCAGAAACCTATTAAACCAAGAAGACGCTACCAAACCTTTTTAAAGCTTGCCAAAAAACAAAGTGTCGCAGGTTTCAAAGGAATCGTCCAAGCCATTAAGGGAAGTATGACTTTCTTTTCTGTACTTGCGGGAAATCCTTTGACTTGGATTGTCTCAGGCATTCTCTTGATACTCCTTTTGATGATGAGCTTTTTCATGAGTGTCTCAGGTAGCAGTGTCATTCAACAAGATGAGATGGAATTGACCAAGGCCTATACCCACATGACGTGGGAAGATGCGGAACATACGAGAACCAATGAAAAAGGGATTACCTACTACACCAAAATTGATGAGGTCATGGTTTACATGAATCATCAATACCAAGACTACAAGTTAGATGATGTTATAGAAACAAGTGGTGTGACCTACAAAGCATTTCTCAGTCAGGTGTGGACGGACTTAAATGGTGGTGATTCTATTAAATCCATGTCTGACTTGTATAAAGAACCTGCTTACAAGCTGTCTGAGGAGGACCAAGAAGAGCTAAAGGAATTGACCGAAGAAGGCAACTATTTAGCCCTTCAAGAATTGGACAATCCCTTTCAGGGACAGACCGATGAGGATAGCTTAAACATGACCTACCGATATGGTTATGAGGTCATTGATGAGAAACCAACGCTTCATCACCATATCATCTTAGAAGCAAAAGTAGGTCAAGTCATTGTGGCTCCGATGGATGGCAAGGTATCTCTTGATGGAGAGAACATTGTTTTGACATCAGGTAAGGGAGTGAATAAGACTAAACTAACCTTGTTTGGCATTCATTCAGGTCGAGTGAGTGAACATCAACAAGTCTTGGCAGGAGACATTATTGGTCAGACCAAAGACGGAACGGGTCTAAAAGTCACCTATCAAAAGGTTGATGATGACACGGATAAGTTGGTCTATGTCAATCCAGCTTTCTACTTTCCAAACGTGATTCAGGTTCAGACTACCCTTCTTCCAACTATCGGTCAGTTTGGCGGCGATGAGTTTGAGAGAGCCAAGGTGATTTATGACTATCTCAAAAGTATAGGTGCGACTAATCAAGCTATCGCAGCCATTCTAGGAAATTGGTCGGTAGAATCCTCTATTAACCCCAAACGTGCGGAAGGCGACTATCTATCTCCCCCGATTGGTGCAACAGACAGTTCGTGGGATGATGAGGGCTGGCTCTCACTCAATGGTCCAACTATATACAATGGACGTTACCCAAATATTCTCAAACGTGGTTTAGGCTTAGGCCAATGGACAGATACTGCAGATGGTTCACGCAGACATACCTCATTGCTCGAATATGCCAAAGGAAAACATCAAAAGTGGTATGACTTAGGGTTACAACTAGATTTCATGTTGGATGGGGATAGTCCTTATTACACCAACTGGTTACAGGACTTCTTCAAAAATTCAGGAAGTCCAGCTAGTCTTGCCCAACTCTTTCTCATTTACTGGGAAGGAAATAGTGGTGATAAGCTACTTGAACGTCAGACACGAGCAAGTGAGTGGTATTACCAAATTGAGAAAGGCTTTAGCCAACCCAATGGTGGAACCGCCCAAAGTGATCCAACAGCACTTGAAGCTGTACGAGGAGACCTTTTTGACAATTCCGTTCCAGGAGGTGGTGATGGTATGGGCTATGCCTACGGCCAATGTACTTGGGGAGTTGCAGCCCGTATCAACCAACTGGGTCTAAAACTCAAAGGTAAAAACGGTGAGAAGATTCCAATTATCAGTACCATGGGCAATGGCCAAGATTGGGTGCGTACAGCCGCAAGCCTTGGTGGTGAGACTGGAACAAGTCCGCAAGCAGGAGCTATACTTTCATTTGCGGGAGGAGGACATGGCACACCAGCAGAATACGGACATGTAGCTTTTGTGGAGAAAGTCTACCCAGACGGCTCATTCCTTATCTCCGAAACCAACTACAATGGCAATCCCAACTACACCTTCCGTAAATTATCGGGAGTGGATAGTAGCTTGAGTTTTGCTTATACGACGAAATAAAAAAGGATATGCTAACAAAATGAATAAATGTTAGTATATCTTTTTTATTTTTTTGTCACGATTACCTAGTGGGGCAGATAAATGTTTTAATCAAAGTCTGTAGAAATAATAATTGTAATAAGACTAATCATCTCATCAAGAACATCTGCAAGTGAAATCCCTTTTGTATAGCTATATTTTTTCGAATAATTTTGCCATTGTTTATTCTGAATAGGATCAGATTTGAACCTCTCGAGTAGTTCAATAATCTTTACAAAATCGAGTTCTGTTTCGCGATATGAAAATGTTCTCTGACAGGCATTTTTCAACTGAATGAAGTCAATGTCTTCTTTTTTCAGTTTTGAAAGAATATAAACATCGTAAAAATCTTTGCTTCTACTGTTCAAGAAGTTACGTGAATAGATGGTTTGAAGTTTTTCAGCTAGAATTGTTTCAATTGTATAAGCAATGATTGGAAAATTGTCTTCATCAAAAATAGCTTTATAGTCGTATGTAATCGGCTGAGGAGTTACAACATCACCTGTCGCAATATCCAAATGGATAACTTGTTTAATATTCTCAAGTTGGCACGAAATTGTTGCTCGATAGCCACCATAGTCATCGCTTTCTTTAATAGCTGTAATTGATTGAATCACAAAAGATATACCTTCTTCGGAATCTGCTAAAATTTCTTTGAGTTGCTGCTTCACAGTATCTTCTGAAAGTGTTATTTGATGGAACAAAAAATCAATATCAACCGTGCTACGAGATTCAACTCCGATAACATTTGACAGTAGGAATCCTCCTTTGAATATATAGTGATTTGAATAGGTACTCTGACTTAATTTTTTCAAAATCACTTCAAGAAAGTAATAGGTCATCACGGAATTAAAGGTTAATCCAGTATTCTTTGATATTTTATGACAGAGTGCTGTTAGCTTAGCTTTATTCATACTAGGACCTCCAGAGTTTGTTTGACCTTGTCCAAGGTGTTCATTTTTGTCGCATATTCATAGAGTTTTGTAAGATTTTTTTTAGAATAGTTTCCGTAATGTTGAAGTGTTTTGACAAAAAGCTCAGTATCTATTTTTTCTCGATGAATCACAAAATCACAGATAATACGTTCTAAATCATACACTCTTACCTCGTTTCCCATAGGGGTTTTTACAAGTGTAATTCCTAGTTCGCTATATTCCTTAGAAACGGAATGAATGTTCAGATTTGCTGGAGGAGTATTAAAACGGTAGCCTCTAGGAATGGTTACGTCAAAATATTGAGGAATTTCATCTGTAAATTGTTGCAGATAAAGCGCTGAGATATATGAGAAAACAGCTTTCGGATATCGGTACTGAAAGAAGTAGTATTCGTCGTAGTCTCCATTCTGGGTTAGGAAAATTCCTTTTTCGACGCGGTATAGAATTCCTTCTTTTTCTAGTCTTGTCAAATATATTGTTGGAATATTTAGAGCTTTACAATCTTTATAGGTGATAATGCCATTGTGGTTTTCTATAAATTCAAGTAGAATCTCTTTTTTTGACATGCTTACTCCTTTCTATGTTGCTTTTACACTACAATTTTATAACATTTGTAGTGTAAAAGCAACATTTTCTTTTCCCTGAACTGATTGTGATAACAAAATCAAGCCTTCTTTTTTATGATGGTATTGAACTTGGGCTACGAGCTGTACAAAAAAGAGAGTTTCTCCTAGAACGGAAAGTTCTTCGTCAAAACTCCTATTTTTGTCGTGCTCGCTTAACGCCCTCGTATCTAATAAAGAGTGACAGTATGTTGCTAGAGAATAAAAGAAAAGAAGGACACTTTATGACCAAAACATATAATCATCACTTTCTTGTCAATCAGGAAAAAGGCGAGAAACACGTCTTTCGCAAGAGTAAAAAATATCGAACGCTATGTTCGGTTGCCCTTGGAACTATGGTGACTGCCGTTGTTGCTTGGGGAGGCACGGTTGCACATGCTGATGAAGTGACACCATCAGTTGACACCACCATTCAACGAACGGAGAATCCAGCTACGAATTTACCAGAAGCACAACCAAACCCTGTATCTGAACAAACTGAAAGTATAGCGTCAACTGGTCAATCTAATGGTGCAATCGCTGTCACCGTACCACATGATACGGTAACACAAGCGGTTGAAGAGGCAAAGGCTGAAGGTGTTTCTACGGTTGAAGATAGCCCAATGGATTTAGGAAATACAACTTCTGCGTCAGAGACCAACCAACAAATTTCAAAAGCAGAAGCAGATGCCCAAAATCAAGTTGAGGCTATCAATGAAGTCACTAAAACCTACAAAGCTGACAAAGCGACATACGAATCGAATAAAGTTCGCATTGAACAAGAAAATAAGGAGCTGTCACAGGCCTATGGAGAGGCTGCCCAAACTGGTAAAGAGACAAATGCTTGGGTTGATACCAAAGTCACTGACCTAAAATCCCAGTATGCAGATGCTGATGTGACAGTAAATGAACAAATAGTTTCAGCAGGGAATGGGACATCTGTACTTGACAATACAAACTATGGTAAGACTGTTGAAACCATTCAATCAACTAACGAACAAGCTGTAGCGGATTATCAAACAAAGAAAACCAAGGCTGATGATATTGTTGCAAAAAATCAAGCCGTTCAAAAAGAAAACGAAGCTGGACTTGCTAAGGCAAAGGCAGATAATGAAGCCATTGAAAGGCGTAATCAGGCAGGTCAAGCAGCTGTTGATGCTGAAAACCGTGCAGGTCAAGCCGCAGTAGATCAAGCTAATAAGGAGAAACAACAATTAGTTTCAGATCGAGCAGCCGAGATTGAAGCTATTACAAAACGCAATCAAGAAAAAGAAGCCGCAGCCAGAAAAGAAAATGAAGCGATTGATGCCTACAATGCCAAAGAAATGGAACGCTATCAACGTGACTTAGCCGAGATTTCAAAAGGTGAAGAAGGTTATATTTCTGAAGCCCTTGCTCAAGCCCTCAATCTCAATAACGGTGAGCCACAAGCACAACATGGAGCAATTACCCGAAATCCTAATCAAATCATTTCAACTGGCGATGCCATGCTGGGTGGCTGCTCAAGAATATTGGATTCAACAGGATTCTTTGTCTATGATAGCTTCAAAACAGGTGAGACCCTTAGTTTTAACTATCAAAATCTTCAAAATGCACGATTTGATGGTAAAAAGATTAGTCGAGTGACTTACGATATTACCAACCTTGTATCACCTGCTGGAACCGATGCCGTGAAATTGGTTGTACCAAACGATCCCACAGAGGGCTTTATTGCCTATCGAAATGACGGAAACGGTGACTGGCGAACAGACAAGATGGAGTTTCGTGTAGTTGCTAAGTATTTCTTGGAAGACGGTTCACAAGTTGCCTTCTCCAAAGAAAAGCCAGGAGTCTTCACACATTCTTCCCTCAATCATAATGACATTGGTCTAGAATATGTCAAAGATACTTCTGGGAAATTTGTGCCGATTAATGGTTCAACCGTTCAAGTGACTAATGAAGGTCTGGCCCGTTCGTTGGGTTCCAACCGTGCAAGTGATTTGAATTTACCTGAGGAATGGGATACCACATCAAGTCGTTATGCTTATAAAGGAGCAATTGTCTCAACGGTCACATCAGGCAATACCTATACAGTCACCTTTGGGCAAGGCGATATGCCACAGAATGTTGGCTTGTCATACTGGTTCGCCTTAAATACCCTACCAGTGGCACGTACTGTAACACCGTATAGTCCCAAACCTCATGTAACGGTGGAACTTGAACCCATTCCAGAACCTATTACGGTAACACCAGATATCTTTACTCCTAAAACATTTACACCAGAAAAGCCTGTGACCTTCACGCCAAAGCCTTTGGAAGAAGTAGTGCAGCCTAGTCTGACCTTGACGAAAGTAACCTTACCTGTCAAACCTATTCCAAAAGAACTTCCAACGCCACCACAAGTACCGACAGTCCATTATCATGCATACCGTTTGACGACAACTCCAGAGATTATGAAAGAAGTGGTCAATAGTAACCAAGCTAATCTTCATGAGAAAACTGTCGCAAAAGATTCAACGGTGATTTATCCCTTAACAGTTGATGCCTTATCGCCCAATCGTGCCCAAACGACTAGTCTCATTTTTGAGGACTACTTGCCTGCTGGTTACCTCGTTGATAAGGAAACAACACAAAAAGAGAATGGAAACTATGTCCTTAGCTTTGATGAGACTAAGAATTTTGTGACCTTGACCGCAAAGGAAAACTTGTTGCAGGAGGTAAATAAAGATTTAACCAAGGTTTATCAACTGGCTGCTCCAAAACTCTATGGTTCTGTTCAAAATGATGGGGCAACCTATTCCAATAGTTACAAACTCCTTTTGAACAAGGGTACAACCAATGCTTACACAGTCACTTCAAATGTTGTAACGGTTCGTACACCAGGTGATGGGGAGACAACCACACTCATTACACCAGATAAAAACAATGAAAATGCGGATGGTGTCCTCATTAATGACACGGTCGTAGCCCTTGGCACAACCAACCACTACCGATTGATTTGGGATTTGGACCAGTATAAGGGAGATCGTTCTGCTAAAGAGACAATTGCACGAGGCTTCTTCTTTGTGGACGATTACCCAGAGGAAGTGCTCGATGTGGTGGAAAATGGCACGGCTGTTACTACCCTTGACGGTCAGAAGGTATCAGGAATAACGGTTAAAAACTATGCTTCACTAAATGAAGCTCCTAAAGACCTTCAAGCTAAATTAGCTCGTGCTAAAATTACACCGACAGGTGCCTTTCTAGTCTTTATGCCGGATGACAACCAAGCCTTTTATGACCAGTATGTTCAAACAGGAACTTCTTTAGCTCTTTTGACCAAAATGACGGTTAAAGATAGTCTCTACGGTCAGACAAAGACCTATACAAACAAGGCTTATCAAGTTGATTTCGGCAATGGCTATGAAACTAAGGAAGTGACCAACACCCTTGTTTCTCCAGAACCCAAGAAACAGAACCTCAATAAAGACAAAGTGGACATCAATGGGAAGCCCATGCTAGTGGGAAGTCAAAATCACTATACTCTCTCATGGGATTTGGACCAATACCGAGGGATTAAAGCAGACAACTCTCAGATTGCACAAGGTTTTTACTTTGTGGATGATTATCCAGAAGAAGCTTTATTGCCGGATGAAGCAGCTATTCAGTTTGTCACATCTGATGGCAAAACAGTTTCAGGAATCACGGTGAAGTCTTATTCTCAATTATCTGAAGCTCCTAAAACGCTACAAGCAGCCCTTTCGAAACAAAAAATTCAGACTAAAGGAGCTTTTCAAATTTTCATGCCTGAAGACCCAAAAGCCTTTTTTGAATCTTATGTGACCAAGGGGGAGAATATTACCATTGTCACTCCGATGACGGTTTTGGAAACCATGCTTAATTCAGGGAAGTCTTATGAAAACGTGGCTTATCAGGTGGACTTTGGACAAGCATATGAAACTAATACGGTGACCAATTTTGTCCCTAAAGTAACTCCACATAAGTCTAATACCAATCAAGAAGGTATTTCAATTGATGGAAAGACTGTTCTTCCGAATACAGTCAATTATTACAAAATTGTCTTGGATTACAGTCAATACAAGGACATGATAGTGACGGATGATGTTCTTGCCAAGGGATTTTACATGGTAGACGATTACCCAGAAGAAGCCCTTACCCTAAATCCTGATGGCATTCAAGTTTTAGATAAGGATGGCAATCGTGTATCTGGTATCTCTGTCAGCACCTATGCAAGTTTGTCAGAAGCTCCGAAAGTCGTTCAAGATGCCATGGCTAAACGTCAGTATACGCCTAAAGGAGCCATTCAGGTCCTTAGTAGCGATGATCCCAAAACCTTTTATGAGACCTATGTGAAGACTGGTCAAACCTTAGTTGTCACGCTTCCGATGACGGTAAAAAATGAGTTGACCAAAACAGGTGGTCGGTATGAAAATACAGCCTATCAAATTGATTTTGGATTGGCCTATGTCACGGAAACAGTGGTTAATAATGTTCCCAAACTAGACCCACAAAAGGATGTGGTGATTGACTTATCTCATAAAAATGACAGCCTTGACGGGAAAGAAGTGGCCCTGAATCAAACCTTTAACTATCGCTTAGTTGGAGCGATGATTCCAAGCAATCGTGCGACTGATTTATTTGACTATGGTTTTAAAGATGATTATGACGAAAAACATGATGAATACAATGGTGTTTATCGTAGTTATTTGATAACGGATGTCACGCTCAAAGATGGTACGCTGTTAAAAGCGGGAACTGAAGTCACGAAATATACCTTACAACAGGTAGATACGGAAAACGGTCTAGTTTCTATTACGTTTGATACTGCCTTCTTAGAAACTATCTCAGATGACTCATCCTTCCAAGCAGATGTTTACCTTCAGATGAAACGGATTGCGGCTGGTCAGGTGGAGAATACCTATCTTCATACCGTAAATGGTTATGTCATCAGTTCAAATACAGTTGTAACAAGTACTCCTGAACCAGAAGTGCCGGCTCCAAATCAACCAACACCACCTCAACCATCGATTGAGTCTCTTGAACCACCTGTTCCAGCAAGCATTTTGCCAAATACAGGGGAACAGGAATCCCTTTTGGGCTTGATTGAGGCTGGTATTCTACTTGGTACGGCCTATGGACTGAAGAAAAAGGAGGAGAAGTAGATGAATCCAAAAACTATTTATGAAAAGGATTCAGACCAAGATGGTTTGACAGATGCTCAGGAACTAGCTTTGGGAACCAATCCGCAGTCTGTTGACACAGATGGTGATGGTCAGGCTGATTTAGAGGAGCTACAATCTGGACATTCACCACAAGTCCCACAAAAGGAGTTGTACGATGACTTGGAACTTTGACACCATGAAAGAGGCTTTATCTGAAATGGAGAAGACCGATTACCAAGAGTTTATCAAGGCCTTTCTCTCTTTGGAATTAAGTATTTCTGATAGAACAATTCTCAATCAGGTTTATCAAGATTATATGGATGAAGATGACCTATCCTTGATTAGTGATGAGCTACGAGTTAAAGTTGATAGTTATCAGGAAGAAGTACAGGCAGATATGACTGACATTCTGGAAAAGCTGTACCGAACAGGTGAAGGATCTAGTTTTATCATGGATGTCATGTCTTCGAATAGTATTTCTGACACGATGGATCAATATGAAATTTTGGATAGTGAAGACTATTCCTTAATCGGTCTTGAAACCTTACAGGCTATGATTCAACAGGACTTAGCCATTTCCAGTCAGGATTATTTTGGAGATCTGGTTCACCTTGCCTTGCAAAAAGATTTACTAGACCAGAAAAGTCATTTCTTACAACACTATGTGGCAACTGTAATGGAAGGTATTCCACAAGAAAGAGACCAACGAGCCTTGGTCCTAGATTAACGCAAAGGGCTGAGAAAAACTCTCAGCCCTTTTAAAATGGGAGGGAAAATGAATCAAGAAGTCTTACTACAAATGATGAGAGCCACCATTCCTCGTGATAGAGCCCTGCTTGAGGCATTTTTATATTACCAAGCAGAGCATTTTGATGAGGAGTGGGATAGTCTTATTCGTCAGTTTATGACCAATAGGCAGGGAATCAAAAGATCTGTTCAGGTACTTCACTTTGAGACAGATGTTTCAGCTTTTGTCCAGGCTAGTCCTTATGATACTGCTCATGATCTATTGACCTATACACAAGTTTTCGGCCAAACTGGTCTCCAAAAACTTGACAAACTATCGCCGTCTGAAAAAGACTTGGTGATAGAAGTGGCCTTGTTCAATCTGGCCACTCGTTTTCAACTATTAGACTCAAATGGTCATTACCAAACCATTTCACCAGATTCTCTTTTACAAAAGAGTAGGGGAGCTAATTTGGTCAATGTGTATCGTGTGGCTAATAATTTAGCGGATCGGATTAGCCGAGATATTGAGCAGTTTCTCTTGACTTACGAGCCTGAGCTTGAAACAAGAGTTGATGAAACAGTTCTAGAAAATGAAGAAACTGTTGATGAGCACAAAGCTAGTGTTCATCAAGCAATATCATTTAGAGAAGATGGCTCTCTCATCATTGCTAGTTTGGATGTAGATTTGTCTCAACTAGATGTTCAAACAGGAAAAACAAGTCATCTGCCAGCTTATGAAGAGTTGTCATTACGACGTAAATTTGAGATACTAACATATTTTGACCAAATTCGAAATGAACGTTCCAAAGTCCCAAGTTTTAAACGAGGTGATTTTGACACTGAAATGGAAATGACACCAATCTTTGAGGGCGAGGAGTTACTCACCTATCTAGAAGCTGATGGTAGTCCCTATGAGCTGAAACGAACGCTGACCACAGTCGAAGAAAAGGAATTAGAAAAAATTGGACGAGCTATTAGGATAGACAATCAAGAAAAATTGACTCAGGTAGGGATTGAGCTATCTCAGTTTGAATCAGACCAAGTCGGTATTTTATTGGATGCGGCAGGTCGTTTTCGTTTGAAAAATGCGGACCTTGCTTTACTAGGTGGCTATCCCAAAGCCTCGGTAACTCAACTAGCCCTTGCGACAGAACTACTCCAAATGGGGCTAAGTCATGAAAAGGTTGAATTTTTCTTTGGTAGCCAGCTTTCCCTTGAAGAGCTGCGACAAGTTGCTTACGCCTTTTTACACGAAGAACTCAGCAGAGAAGATGCGGAACAATTTGAAAAGGATAAGGGCAAACAGCCAGATTTATCCCTCAGAGATTGGAAGAGCAAGCTAGAGAAAGCTGAGTCAAAAGTAGTGGTTGATGAAGAGTTAGCGGAAAATCCACTAGTCCAGAGAGTATTGGACACTTATCCTCTGGGGTTATTGGTTTCCTATAAGGGACAGGACTTTGAGGTCGTGTCGGTCAGTGATGCTCAATTGAATGGTTTGATTCGGATTGAGTTAGTCAATGATTTTTCGGATATCATTGAACAAAATCCAGTTCTTTATATGAGGACCTGGGAGGAAGTCAGTCAGGCACTTCATCAGCCAAAGGCAGAAAAACAAAGAGAGTTAGAAGAAGCGGACCAAGAACTAAACCTTTTTTCATTTCTGGAAGAGGAGCCAGTTCAGAGTGTTGGACTATTGGAACCAGATGGTTCAGAAAAAGGTCATAACGATACTGATCATGAAGAATCAGATAATCAAATTCCTGAAGAGGAAGTCGTCGAAACAATTCCAGAGATTCCAGTACCGGACTTTTATTTTCCAGAAGATTTGACGGACTTTTATCCTAAGACTGCTAGAGATAAGGTTGAGACAAACATTGCGGCCATTCGGTTGGTAAAAAATTTGGAAGTGGAGCACCGCAATGCTTTACCAAGTGAACAAGAACTCCTTGCCAAGTATGTAGGCTGGGGTGGACTAGCCAATGAATTTTTTGATGACTATAATCCAAAATTTTCTAAGGAACGAGAAGAATTGAAAAGCCTAGTCACAGATAAAGAGTATTCGGATATGAAACAGTCCTCTCTGACAGCCTATTACACAGACCCAGCCCTGATTCGTCAGATGTGGGATAAGTTGGAAAGAGATGGCTTTACAGGTGGCAAAATCCTAGATCCTTCCATGGGAACAGGGAATTTTTTTGCAGCAATGCCCAAACACTTAAGAAAAAAGAGTGAGTTATATGGTGTGGAATTAGATACTATTACAGGAGCTATTGCCAAACACCTTCATCCCAATAGTCATATTGAAATTAAGGGCTTTGAGACGGTGGCTTTTAACGACAATAGTTTTGATTTGGTGATTTCTAATGTGCCCTTTGCCAATATACGAATTGCGGATAACAAGTACGATAAGCCTTATATGATTCATGACTATTTTGTTAAAAAATCCCTTGATTTGGTGCATGATGGTGGGCAAGTATCCATTATCTCTTCAACAGGAACCATGGATAAGCGAACCGAAAACATTTTACAAGATATTCGTGAGACAACTGACTTTCTTGGAGGGGTTCGCTTGCCTGATACCGCCTTTAAGGCCATTGCCGGAACCAATGTCACAACGGATATGTTGTTCTTCCAGAAACACTTGAACAAGGGCTATGTGGCAGATGACTTAGCCTTTTCAGGGTCTATTCGTTATGACAAGGACAACCGTATTTGGCTCAATCCTTACTTTGATGGAGAATACAATAGCCAAGTGCTAGGAACCTATGAGGTTAGAAACTTTAACGGTGGAACACTTTCTGTTAAGGGGACTAGTGATAACTTGATTGCCAGTGTCCAAACTGCTCTAAACCATGTTAAGGCCCCAAGAGAGATTGATCGAAATGAGGTTATCATTAACCCAGATGTATTGACCAAACAAGTGATTGATACCTCCATTCCACCTGATATTAGAGAAAATCTAGGTCAGTACAGTTTTGGGTATCAGGGTTCAACAATTTACTATCGAGATAACAAAGGCATTCGAGTGGGGACCAAGACGGAAGAAACCAGTTACTATGTCGATGAAGATGGTAACTTCAAAGCCTGGGACACCAAGCATTCCCAAAAGCAGATTGATCGCTTTAATGCCTTAGAAGTAACTGATAGCACTGCTCTAGATGTTTATGTTACATATGATGCAGCAAAACGTGGTCAGTTTAAAGGGTTATATAAAAAGACAGTTTTCTATGAAGCTCCCTTATCTGAGAAA
>NZ_JBMVJB010000019.1:0-40987 GCF_049893425.1 Streptococcus sp. VTCC 12886
TCCTCCAGTTTGTTTTTTATAACAGTATACTGGAGGAAGGAGTGATTGGATAGATACCTTGTTATTGGGCAGTTACTGCCTATCTCGACTCAAGATTTTTTTATATTGCTTTTCTATACTATCTTTTGTAAGTATGACTGGACTGTTTTGAAAAATTTTTAGTTTCAATGGCTCTTTTGTAAATGCCTTTAATAGATTAAATTGTTTTTCTTTCCAAGTTTCTAGTTCAGTGATTAGCTTCTTGTTAAGGATGATTCTTCTGGTTCCTGCTCTAGTTTTTGTAGTGCTAATATGACTTACTTTATCTTTTGTATAAATTGACTTGGTTACAAAGATTGTATTTATATTTAAATCAATATCTTCCCAAGTTAATGCAAGTGCTTCTCCTAGCCTCATACCTGTAAAGTACAATACTGTGAAAAGCAGTTTTAAATGGTACTCCTCTACTGTAAATAGTTTGAGAAATTGATGGAACTCTTGTATAGTCCAGTATTTTATTTGTGGTTTTACAATTGGTAGTTTCTTTAATTGATTTACTGGATTTTGAGTGTAGTAGCCTTTTCTAATTCCTACATCAAGTATTTTTTTAAGTAAAATCATGATCTTATTGATAGTATTTGTACTTAATTTTTTTTCTGAGTTTTTAGCTCTTTTTTTTCTTAAGTGTTCTCTGAATTCATAAATATCTTCGTATGTTAATTTTCCCACATTATTTAATTTTGAAAAGTAATCTTTAATGTGTTTGTTATAGTTATTTTCCTGCGTGTTTATATAGCTAATTTTTCGTTGATTTATAACATCTTCTTCTTTAAGGAGATTATATAGTAATGGGATTGTAGCTTTAGTACCGTATTTATTGTTTTTTAATTCTACAGTTCGTAGAAAGGTTTCTGCCTCGATAGCTTCTTTTTTTGTTTTATATCCTTTACGGATGATTCTTCGTTGCTTTAATGTTATCGGATCATATCCATTACTAACATCAACGTCCCAACTTCCATTATTCCTTTTTCGTATTACCATTGCCTACCCCTTTGTGAGCTTACTATCTTGTATTTCAATACCAAGTAATTCAGATACAATCGTTGCAGGTATTGTTCCAATGCGCTTGTTTTTATATACTACAAAGCCTCTTTCGACGAGCAGTTTTTTTCCTTTTCGAATTATTTGTTTTGAGGTTCCTTCAGTAAATCCAAGAAGTATTAAATCATCTTTATTTATTGTTATTATCATCTTTTCTCTCCTTTGCATTAAAAATGAAAACAAGCCCATTTCTAAGCTTGCTTTCTAGGAGATTATGAATATGAAAAATATTTGGATGATGATAGTATAATCCAACATCCCTAAATTTTTCTTAACTGATATATTCATAATCAAACTTATTTGTTTATTTCAATTTTCTTAATCGATAGCTTATTGTGGAATGGCGAAACTATAGTAGCTTTGGTTTGTTAAGACGGCATAATGTGGTTTATTTTGAACACCTCCAATATTGCATTCGGAAATGAGAAATGTGCCATCCTTATTGACAGCCTCGACAAAGGCTACGTGTCCATATTCTACCGGAGTTCCTCTATATCCACCCTTTATGGACATGACTGCCCCCACTTGTGGTTCGGTTACTTTCTTCCAACCTCTTGCTACTAAACTATTTACCCAATCCTGGCCATTGCCATTGTAGTTGTAAATAGCTGAGTTTGTACTGATTCCTGTCTCAATCAGCCGATTGCAGACGTACCAAGTACACTGACCAGGTGGATAGGTGTTATTTCCTTGTGTTGTAACTGATTTTTCAGTTGGGACACCATATTTGAGTTTTCCAGCGTATTCTGATGGGAACGTAAAAGAAGAAAGTAGGGTTCCAGTAGTAAGACCTGTTTCACCTGAAAATGGTATGATACTTCCTGTGGTTATTGTTCCATCGAAGATGGTGAACCATTTGGTGGCGTCATTTTGAAGTTTTTCAGCTTTCGTTTGTCCATCGGATAGCGAAACTCCTTCGTAGTGTTCTGACCAGTACAAGGCTGCTTGAGCAGGATCTGTTGCCTTTTGCATTTCAGTTTTAACGTTTTTATAATCCCCATTTAGTTCTGTAGACATGAGTTGTAGCTGAATATCGGAATTAAGTGTTCTGCTGGATGCCTTTGACCACCGACTTCCGTTAATTGTATTTGACCAACCTGACCACTGAAAGTAGCCAGCAACACCACCGCTTGGATTAATGGCTTTAGGATTAAAACCGGATTCTCTTTCTGCAACAGCAAGGCTTCCGCTAGATCCTGCAAGTGTGAATCCTTCTTTTGACAGTTGAAAATTGAGAATTTTAATCACGTCCTCAGCTCGTTCTTCTGAAATTGAAGCTTTTTGTGCCACCTCTTTAGCCGTCAATGTTGTTTGTCTTCCAAAAGTTGTTCCATTACTTATATTGCTTGAGGGATTTCCAGCTAAGGCAGCCGCAAAAATGATAACAAGGAAAAGGGGCAACAGAAGTGGAGTGAACAAACTAAGCTTAAATAGGAATTTCATGTGACCCCATCACCTCCTTTAGTGTTTGAGATAAACTTTGAAGATAATTGTACCGAAGAGCCATTTTGCATCCAAAACGACTTGCATTGCGCGACAGGTTTCAATAATTCTTCTGGCTTCCTGATCATCAACAGGATAGAAAACAGTCACTTTGATTGCTTTCAAATCTTCTTCATAAGCTTGATAAATGTATTTTTCCAAGAGTGTTTGAATTTGATTTCTAGAATAGATTCTAATAGCGTCCATCTTGTTCACCTCGTAGTCTGTTTAGTTCTTTCATAAGATGATTTTTTCGCTCAATATTTGCTTTGATTTTGTCGTCTCTAGTCATTGTTTTACGAAAACTCTTTGTAAAGGCATTGGAGCCTTGTGCCTGATACATTGATCCAATCTGATCATATTGGTTGAGTTCTTTTTCTAGACGTTTCATTTTGCGTTGTTTACGCGGTGAAATCCATTGTTGCTTGAGCTCCTGATACTCCATATCTGGTAAAGGTTCTGATGTTTGGAAATGTGAGTTCTTGTTGGGACTTGAATGTTTACGTTCTGTTGATTGTTCTTGACTGACTCGGATAGTAGATACTTTTTGTTGTTGACTGTTTGGCTCAATCATTGTCGCTTTTGGTGTATGGATTTCTAATTTTTCAGTCGTTACGGTTGGTGTTACTGGAGAAATAGGATCTTGTTTTGGCGATTGAGAAGGTGGTCTATGTTCTGGAGCGATGGTATTTGATTGTTCCGCCTGTTCTACAGGTTCTTCCTTTCGTATAGGATTTGGTGGAGTTGGTTTCAATCTGTTACCTATATCCTTGATATGAGATGTTGCATGCATAGCGGATCCTGCTACAAAACCAGTTCCAGCTAAGGCAAAGTTTCCAATGTGTTGTGCCGTTTCAAAACTTCTTGTTGGAACTTGTTGGATGATTTCTCTTCCTTGAGTTACTCTAGTCTCGACCTGATGTCCAATGTCTTCCATCTTCAATCGTGCTCTAGATCCCATAATGAACTCAATAAGTTCACCTTTATATATCCAGAGGAAGTAGTAGACTGCAGCCTTTGCAATAACAGTAAGCATAAGCTTGAAGAGTAGTGCAAAGGTGGCAAGAGATGAAAAATTTCCGATAACTGCATCAAATCCTGAAGTGATGAAACTTTCGATGACTTTTTCTAAGTAAAGGATAATCAGCGTAATAAGGGTCGTAATAGTCGGAAAGACAAGTCCTCCAAACATGACTTTCATAATTCCAAAGATTATATCTTGCATTGCAGGGACAAATGAGACGAGCAATGAGAGAGGGAATAATAGGATCATAGCAAGGACGATAATTTGAGCAATAAGATTTAGTATTTGTACAAGAATTAGTGGAATCGCAATAATAATGGCTTCAATGATTTTAAAAATAACATAGAAGGTTTCAATGAATAGATAGTCCCATACAGCCGATACCCATCGGTTTTTTTCTTTTCCATCATTTGCTTCATTTCCTAGTTTATCCAGATATTCTTCTCTGTCTTTATTCTTTACGGAAACAAATTGACCAGCCTCATTCCTAATACCGAGTACTTTTGAATCCTCAAACACCTCTTCTTCTCCAGTTTGACTATTTTTATATTTCCCGTTTTCTTGACCAGTATTCACAAAGACATAGGCAGTGTAAGAAGTTTGGGCGATATAACTATCAGCCATTGAGGTTCCGACTTTAATTGACTTGCCATCTCCATAAGAAATAGAGACATTTGATATTTTTGTCGTGACAGTATCTGCAAGGTCTTCAATTGTATCTAAGATATAAAGACCCCCTGAAGTTGAAGCTACTGTTCCAAAGTATCCAAATCCAAGGACAGTGACGATAAAAAGATGTAGAACTTTCCGCATGAAGTTTCCACGTGAAAAGAAATATTGATAAAAGAGGTAAAAGGTTCCAACTGTAAGAAGCATAGAAACCAATGAACCACTGGAAAGTCCGCCCGAAGTGGAGCCTGTTAGCCCTTGCCAAATGGAATTGGCCGCATTATAGACGTAGGTTTTGTAGGAATCGTACAGATCTATATTTTCAAGAACTCGAATCATTAGTGAGAAAAAACCTACCACAAGATTTAAGACAAAAAAGAAGAGATTTACAAAAATCTCGTTCATTGCCACGATGATGGAGGTCTCAATTTTTGAGGTCTTTTCAAGATATGATTTTAAAGCGAAGATATCGACGCCTTTTAATTTCTCAAATGCTTCTTGCATATGAGCCCTCCTTTCTACATAGCATATTTATTTTCTAGGCTTGATGAGACAGTTGCTTTCATTGGTTTTAAGAGCATGTCAATATCATCAAAGATATTGTGTATAGAAATCATATTGAGGTTTCCGTAGACATCATAATAGAGACATTGACCAGGAATCATATTATCGATCCATTCTAAGTTTTGTTCATTTGCTTCTAAATGGATGTGCTTAAGAATATCTTCTCGTTCAGATTTTTCATAAAAGGCGAAAATTGTTCCAAATCCAGTTGTATCATCGTCATTTTCCGCGTCATGTACGGATTGTGTGATAAGCGCTAAGGTATTGTTTTTTGACCGTCCAATACGGCGCATATTCTTGATAACTGCTTGGCCCTCAGCTGATTTCATCAGTATCCATGCTTCATCAAAAAATTCAATAGTATCTTCATTTTCATCTCGTTCACCAAAGTGGGTACAAAAGGCTCCTAAAGCAAACATTAGTGCAATTGAGTTCCGTTCATGGTCTGAAATCTTAGTGGTATCCGTTTTTGGTAATTTTAGGTTTGCGACTTCAAGTATGGTCACTTGTGAGACATAATTGAGGCCTTGTGTAGTGCCGTCAGAGAATGCCAACTCCAAAATAGAGTTGGTTACGATAGAGGTTAGATAACGACCAACTGAGGCAATCTGATCATTTTGACTATCTTTGAGCGCTACAAGCACATGCTTAAAGCCAACTGTTTGACCCGCTTGTCTCTTATCGACAATATCATTGATGGTTTCAGTAATAGCTGTCTTTTGATCCATTGTGACATTATCGACGGCCTGAAGTATGAATTCCAACATATTTTTTGCAACTTCCACGGCTTGTTCTTTATCCAATACAACAATCGGGTCAAGCACTCCGTGATTGGAAGCGAGTGAGCTATCGAGTGTGACAAAGTTAAATGCTTCCAGTTGTTTTTTTCGTTCTGGATAGAGACTAGAAAATTCTGGAGAATGCATGATTTCTTCGTAGTGATGACGAAGTTCCCTTTTAGGATCGATGTACAGCGTTTTTACGTTTTGGAGCGCAACAGATAAAAATATGATTTGTGCCAGGAAAGATTTCCCTTGCCCAGTTGCACCGGTAATGATGATATGTGGATTTTTGGTTATTTTTCCTGCAATGTCTTCTTTATTACCGACGGTTGCATTAAAGAGAACAATGTTTTTTGAGGCATGTATAGCTTTATCGATTGAATCCCAACGTCCTGTCCAGTTATCTACACGACCGATGTACCAACCAATACGATTACCAGCAGATGTATTCGCAAATGGCATGAGTTCCGCAAAGCCTCGACTCGTAACCATGTGGGTCCAGGTTCTTGTTTTCTTTTGCAGGTCTTGTCCATAGAGAAGACTTTGGAAAAGGTACGGTGTATCGTGGCTTGCTTCACTGATTTCAACGCCCATATCATCAAAGTAGTTGAGCACCACTTGGCGACGGTTTCGAAGTTGAGTGATAGAAGATGCTGATACGATGAGATAAGCGCCATACTCGATAATATCTTCTTTATTTCCGACTTTTTTCATCAGATCTTTTAGGGAAAAGGAGCCCATGATAATCTCATCTTGTTGGACGGTATTGGTACTGTCTGCCTCTTCCATAATATTTTTATATCGAGTATTAGAGCGTCCCATTTTTCCCTTTATTTTATTTCTGTCAATAAACTCCGCCTTGATTTGAAGTTCTACAGGAAAATTTAGGCGTTGGATAAACTCACCTAAGTGGAATCCGTTGAATATAGTATTGAATTTTCCGACTGGCAAAATGGTTACGAAGGATGTTCCGTAGGGACTTTCTAACTTGAGAAAGCCACCGCTCAAGCTTTTTATTAAGGTATCTGTCACGTTAAACAGTGAACGATTAGCAAGCACCTCCCCCTTGAAATGTGGAATATAGCGTAAGTATTGCATTCGTTGATAGTAGAATAATTCTTCGTTGGTTAGACGGCGACAACGAAGTGTCGAGAGAATTTGAAAACAGTCTTGTTCATCGGAAAGATAGTCTTCATACCATGGTTTCTCTTCTTCTAATTCAAAACCAAGTCCATTTGCGATGGTTTCTGTCAGTTCGGAGAACCGTTCATAAGCGAGGTCTGTAAGACTACTTGCCTTGTCATGTTTTCTGAGACGAACACCGACCAACCAATCAAATTGATAGGGGATTTCCATTTCATCTGTCAATGTATCGACTGTATGAAGAAGTAAGTCTTCACCTAATTTTCGGTTATTGGGAGAAAGGGCATCCATAAAATCACGCATCTTCTCTTCAAGAAGGTAATCTTTTGGGATGAGTGAAATTTCAAAGTGTTGATTTTTCGCTAGCTTTTTAATCAGCTGACTGACAGTCCATTTATGTTTTCTTTTTTTATCGTTATCAGTTATAGTGATTGGAGTATTTGGAATCCTGAAATAGGCAGCGACATGTTTATCCTTTCGGTAAATAAGATTTCTGTAAGTAGTTTTAATAGGATATTGTAGGTTGATAGCCATATTGCCTCCTTTCTATAGATTTGTTTGTTCAAAGACAATCTCCTCTTCCTCAAAGGAATCCACGCGTTCATCGTGGTAGATAGCTTTCTTGTTCAGGCGAAATTCATATAAATAGTAAATGTAGTCCGCGAGAAAGAGATGCATTTTCTTTCCATGTGGTTCGTATTCGGTGTAAAACTTTGCCAGCTTATAAGGGACATACACATATAATAAGAGGGAAATCGAGTGAGTAATTTTTGCGAGGGGGACAAGTATGAATGAAAGCCCTAGCACCATAGTGACAAAAACTAGGATAAAGACAACAAAAAAGGATAATTGCATAGGTGTTGCGAAGTACCAAATCCGTGTTCCTTTTTGTGTTTTGATTTCCTGAATCCAATAGGGAGCGTTTAGCCCCCTAGCGTAATCATAGAGCGGGTCTTTTTCAGTGTTCATATCAAAGCCCCGTTTCAATGCCAAAGAGACGGAGGAACCAACCAATAACAGCTAGGATCTGTTGTCCTTTGGTCATTGACATAATAATGCCCCAAAATCCTATAACAGAGAAAAGCTGGAGCCAAGAACTATTTTTCCAAGCTTTAATCGCTAATAGAATTGCGACTGCTGTAATAATCCAAGATCCATCTCCTTGGAGGAATTGTTGTAGTGAGCTAGTATTCATAGATATTATTCTCCTTCTGGTTTTGCATAATCATTTGGAATAGTGTGAAGTAATTGAGTTACATAATAGGAGTCTCCTTTTGGAGTAAGTGTTAACGTAAAGTTTTCGGAGCGAGTATTGCCAGCAACTTCAAATGTGACTTGTGTGTAGGCGGTGATCGTGCCCGTATCTTCAACTAAGTAGGTATAATCTATCGAATGAAAAATTGTGTTTTCAAGGGCGATTAAACCTTTGCCTACAAGGTCAAGGTTATCTTGATCCGTAGTGTAATTGGAAAAGAAGATAGTAAGGAATTTAGTTACTCTTCCATGAATTTCTTCTGAAACATTGTCTGTAGCCGTCAGGCTTAGTGCTGAATCTGTGTCCACATCTTTGGCTTGAACATCTGTCAAACTAGAGTACCAAGGTAATCCGGAAACGTAGTAGCTTTTATCATTCTTACCATAGGGAATGGAAAAGCCAGTGGTTAGTTCCACTTCTTTATCTTCCACTTTTTGTTTATACGTAACTTGATACAGTGCAGTGTTATCAGTCAGTTGTAAGAGTTTAGCAGAAACAAGTGAGGTAGGTGTTCGTTTTTGACCTTGTGACTTAATGGTGGGGGTGACATTATAAAAATTATTGAGTGTTTCAATTTGAGTTTCTTGTTCTTCGGCTTTATCCGAAAACGTGAAATAGGCTGCCACAAAGTCATTGAGGTAGTAGTTCAAGCGATAGTCTGTATAAGGAGTTGTTGGAGTGAGGCGTGTAGAGTGCGCCTTTCTAATTTCAGTTTCCAGATGAGTGACTTTACTGGAAAGGGCAATAGCACGCATGGATCCAAGAATGCCAATTAAAACGAAACATCCTAATCCAAGAAGGACTAGGATATTTACGTTTTTACGTGTTGCTTTGATGAGTTTTGGAGAACCACGTTTCTTGTCTTGTTTTTTGAAACGTGACAGATATTGTTTTACCTGGTTAATCAGTAAAATGAATTTTGTCATAACTCCTCCTGATTAGAAACTAGCTAACTCAATTAATTTATTGCCTTTTGCATACAACTGTTTGTGAAGTTTATTGATTTCCCCGTTAATGTAGTAGTAGCTACGTAGTTCTGAACGAATCTGGTCAAGGAAGTCTAAAGGGAGTTTTTCAGCCTCTTCGTTTTTCAATAAGCTATTTAATTCACCAGCTTTTGTCCAGGCTTCCTTATCATTATTTGCTTTCATTAGTTCACCAAGTTGTAAAGAGACAGACTTGATTTTCTTTTCAAAAATAGTTTGTTTTGCCATGATTATTTCCTCCGTAAATATGGTTTGTTGTTCTTTGATGATTTGGCGAAAGAGGGTGACGACATGAGTGTCCATCTTTCGATTAAAGTCAAGGACCTTGCCCGACGTTGTAAAATACGCATGTTGGTAGTGATCCATATCATCTATTTTTCGCGCGAATGTATCAAAATAAAAATCTTTCTCCTTCATCAATACGACAAATAGATACCAGATTTCGTTTGTTTCATGAAAGTAGGTAGCACCTTCATAAATATTTTTGATAAACATCAGCTAGATACTCGGATCAAGAGCTTGACGAATCTGGTATTCCAAGCTAGATAATTTCTCATAGAAGAGCCGTTCGCGCTTGTCGGCTTCTTCTAAACGCTTCAGTACGTTATTGAGGAGGTAGGTTCGGTCTGAGTCTGCGTATCTTATTTCAGTATGGATTGCGACTAAAAGATCATCGCTATTATTCAAAGGTTTTGTCATGTCGGCATAGATTTTTTGGACTCTTTCAGCCAATAGGTTGTTGGTATGTAATTTACACCGTTCAGCATATGGATGGGTCATAAATACCTCCTGTTACTCCTCAACAAGGTCATCATAGCCAAGGGAGCGATAGATATAGTCATCATCAAACCATAGCCAGTCATTGATTTCACCTTCAGTTGGAATTGTTCCTGAGAAAATTTCCTCACAAAGCCAGGTGAGTTGCTCGATTCCACCACGTTCTCGGACAACGTTTAGGGTTTCTCTAGCACCAGACCATGCTTTAAATTCATCTAAACTATTCAGTTCAACTTTGTATTCCATAGTGTTCTCCTTCTATATTTTGTAAGTGATAGGATGCTTGTAAATCTTGTAAGATATTTTCGCCTCGCTCGGTTATTTCACCATTCGCATGAATCATTTTTAGAAAATCTGTATTCATGATTTTGTCAGCTTCCTCTACTAATTTGAGTGAATTTGCGACCTGATACATCAGCCAATTGACCGTTCTGTCAATAGAATAGGGTTCAGGCTTCATTTGAAGTTTTAGAGGATCAGTACCACCAAAGAGACGTTGCCATTTTTGATCAGGTAGAAACGCACCAAATTTATTGGTGCCGTCATATACCTGTATTTCGTGGTTGATGATTCCCCGTGCGATTTCTCCTAAGTCAACACCGTTGACAAATTCTTCGATTGCAAGTTGTGCTTTTTCTTGAGAAAAGCGTAACTCATATCGATTCCAGATACCAAAAATCTCCAAGGATTCTTCCACGGAGATTTGTTCGCTTCGAGCTAGCTCATAGCGTTTTTCATAGAAGTTGAAGTAGAGATTGCTTTGACGACTGCCAAAATAAATAGAAATACCTTGACTAGCATCCGTGTCTCCTACGTTTTTAAGACTGCCTCCTCCAATGTGATTCCAGCTTCTGATATGTTTGAATCGGACCTCTTCTTTATAGACCTTGGTAATTAAATCTGAAAGATGAAATTGTTCATGTTCTTTTTCGTGACCAAGGTAGCGTTCATCTAAGGCAATATCTAGCCTCGTTATTCGGCTATCCGTTAGATCAAAGAGCATTGCTTGGAGAAATTCTTGCCAGGTAAGGTTTTTGCTTTTTAGTATGAGTTCCATTTCGCGACAGCCTTGTCCAGAGAGTTGGAGGGTTACTTGGAAATTTCCTGTTTCGATTTTATCCCAAAAATCAAATATCCAAATATTACCTCGTTTCCAGAGCCTTGAGTAATTTAGGAGTCTCGTTTCAAACTCTTTGAACTCGGTAAAAGAACAGTGAAGGTAGGTTTGACAGAAGTGGGATAGGTCACGAATAGACATGAATGTCATTCGTAGATAGTCAATCGTTACGTCTATGAGGCCTTCTGTATTATGCTTATTAAATCCAAGCTTCCTTTTGAATTGATTAAATCTTTTCAAACTCAATCCGCGTGAACCATCCTCGTAACTGCGATAGGTTCGAGTAGAAATCCCGATAGATTGTGCAAATTGTTTTTGGGTCATACCTGTTTGCTTTCGAAATTTCTTGAGGTGTAGCGGATTTAACTTATCCATTCAATAGTAAAACTCCTTTCTAGTCAGTGACACAGTTTTTAGAGGCAAAGTGACACACTTGATTAATCTTGAAAAACCTTGGTACCATTGGCGTTTCGGGGGTTGGATGTTGTCATTTTGACAAATGTTACCCCCCTATTAGAAATCGGGGGTTGAAACACAATCATGGGCCGAAGGAACTGCGAGCTACGGTCTGCGCCTGACGTTGTCAGGCTTGCCCTTGCTCTTGTCCTAGCCCATGATTTGCGAGACAACTTTCAACCGCCTTTGGGTATGACTTGCGCCCTTCCGCCTCAAATAGTTCTAAGGTTTCAAGAAGTAACTGTTCTTGAAAAGGTGTCACAACCAGTGAGTTTTCCTCCTTGTCAAAAGGCATCCCTCGTTCATCTAGCAAATAGATAATTTTCCGGAGAGTTTTGACGGGGAGGTCCTTTTCCTTAGCGAATTCCGTTAGTAGTTGATAATTTTTCTCGGTTTTCGTGTCTATTGCCTCGTTGTTGTTTTCAAGTTCCTCTTTCTCATCCATAGCACTAGTTTGTCCATCTTCCAACACTGGTAATTTCATAAATTTTTCTTCAAAAGAAAATCCTTCATCGAATGGAACGTAGGGGGAGAAGAACTCACCAGCTAGTTCACCGTTATTGGCAATGTAGCCACGGCCATGAACCTTTTTGCCATTGATTTTATCTAGCTTTTTGAACTCTTTGTTTCGGTTTGCATCCCCAAACATCATGTTGTATCCGGTATCTTCTAAGTGTCCAACGGTGAGGCGTTTCATGAAGTTGTCACGAAGTGCTGTTTTGATGTATTCACCGTCTGGTCGCTGCATGGCTTGAATCACAAACATTCCTGCTTGACGCCCTTCAAGGATGATTTGGGTCAGGTATTCTGTCGCTTCAGCTTGTAGGCGATAGTCATTTTCTATCTTAGCGATGAAGGCTGCCCACTCATCAAAGACAAGGAATTTTGGCTTGAGACCGTATTGAGCAAAGTTCTTTCCAGTTTTGTAGTCAGGATGATTTTGCATGGCCTCGTATCGTTCTTCCATTTCAGCGACATTTTGCTTGAGGCATGATATGATATCTTCTTTTGAAATGAAGATACGACCTTTAAAAACAGGTGCTTTTTTTAGACCAGCTAAGTCAGCATTCTTCGGGTCACATAAATCAATGAAGCCAATTTTAGAGAGTGCCAATACAATTGTCATGAGAATGACAGTTTTACCTCCTCCAGTTCCTCCACCAATTAGTAAGTGTGGTTCTGAAATATAGTCCCAGAAGACGTCTTTCATGAGGCGTAGCCCTTTATCTGTCACAGTAACTTCTGAGACAGGAATGCGGGAGGCGATTCGGTTGATGGCAATATCATATTGAACGAACCGCTCGTCAAAGGTTTTGTTTCTAAAGTCCCCATTGAACATGACTTCAAGTGTTGCGCCAAGATTGATAAAGCGGTCTTGAAATTTATTGCCTTCAAGGATAAAAGAGACAAGTAGTTGGTATTTCCCACGTTTGACGTAGACTTTTGGAAGAGTAATTTTTTCCTTGGTTCGCCCCTCTCGTTTCATAGTCTTTGACGTATAATACCGATTTTCTAAAAGAAAATTAGCCATAATTCGTAATGTATTTAAGCGTTGTAAGAAAAGTATTTTCTGGTAGAGAATAGGTGTAATGATTGAAAGAACTACGATTGGTAGAATAGTTGTGAATAGGATACTTGGTACATACTGTAAAGGGTCAACAAGAAGCTGATTATAGATGGGATAGTAGTAGAATCCATTCGCTACTAAAAAAGGTGATAATAGTAGAAGACTGGTTATCACCCGAATATGCCTGTGAAATTTATGGACACGTAATCCACGATAGGTAAAGAGGTGCATATCTACCTCCTAGTATCATTTTTTATCTTCAGCTTTTGGTTCAATTTTGGGAGTAGGTTGGGCCCCTTTTTTCTTGATAGCAGAAGCATAGAGACGATAGTTATCGTTTCGTCCAATAGCTGAATAGGTCACCACAATGTCTGTTAGTTCTACTTCTTCACGGTAGTTGAGATTAAGGTCAGTGATTTCTTGTTCTGACATATCCACGATAGTGAAAAAGAGTGTTTCGTGTTGGTTGGCAGAATGGATACCAACGGTAATACCACGAATTTCCCCTGTTGGAACTTGGGCGAAAGATCCATCATCATTTCGTTGGCTACGATCCGCTTCATAAATGAGTTCTGCACCTTCCAAACTGCGGAAAGTCAATTTGCCAAAGACTTCATCTAGCTTTAAGGCATCAGTGATAACGCGGTAGCTTTTATCAACAATCTGTAGTTTTTCTCCAAAGTTTAATCCAGTTTTAGCCATAGTTTTCTAATTCCTTTCTTATTTTACAATTTCCAGTTTTTCAGCAAAGACATTGAGTGCAGGTGCTACGTTGGTACCATTTACTGCACGGTCTGGGAAGAAAATCGGGTTAATTACTTTGACTTGTGTATCTTCATCAAAGATTGTGTTTGTGGCAGGTGTGATGACGTGGAACGAACCATGTACCTGACTATTCAGGACGTGTCGTTGGTATTTCCCTTCTTTTCCAAAAATGGTACGTGGCGCATTGCCAAGTTTTTCATAATAAGCAGTTCCGATAAATTCAGGTTTCATAACAAGTGTTTCAGGAATCATAAGTAGTCTCCGTTTCTATATTTGAGTAATAAAAAATCAGCACATAACAGGGCTGACTTGAGCAAAGTAAAAGCGATTGATTTTATTTTTATATATCTGACTATAGTAAGTCAATTCCGCAAGTGGATAGCCGCTTGCTTTAAATTTCTTAACAAGATTGTCGATTTCTTCTTTTACAGAGCAAAATAGACTAGCTTGTAGTGTAAGGTCGTGAGCGTATATTTTGTGTGTAAATAGATAGTTTTGTAAAAGATGCTCTAGACATTGTTTAAAGTATGAGGTCATAAAAGCCTCCTTTCTTTATTGTAAAAACAAAAGCTACTAGAAAAATCTAGTAGCTTAAGCATGGACTACTCAGGGAAAATAATATAGAGTAGTCTGTTTGAAAAAGGGTTATTTGGTTGAAAGACCTATCTGGATAATCGATAAACCTTTCACGGTGGCAACGTTTAGCAAGGTGCATTGCGTCAATTACCATCGCTTTCCCAGCCAATCATCGAGGTAGTCATTATCATACCTGTCACGATTCTCTTACGCCTTTTGGCGAAGCCAGTTCACTTTACTATTCGGAAAAGTGCTAAAGTCCGATATGCGTGTGGATATCTCCCAAATAGAGAATCCAACTCCAACCAGCATACGGACTTGACATTTTTGTCATGTGTGATACAATAAAGGTACGAAGTTTATTGTGTGTTTGTCGGTCAGTCCTCTGGTTGTCAGACGCACATTTTTTATTAAAGATTTCAAGGGACATTGTTTGGTTTCAGATAATACTTATTATTTTTTGAAGCCGAAGTAACTTTTGGTTACATTATTATTGTAACCAACAGTTACGTATTTGTCAACCCTTTTTATCAAAAAATCAAAAAAATTTTAAAAGAGGTCTATTATGGGATTCCCAGAACGCTTAAAAGCCCTTCGTTTAGAAGCAAATTTAACACAAAAAGAAGTGGCTGATAAATTAGGTATATCACGTCCTGCCTATACTTATTGGGAAAAGGGCGAAAAGGTTCCTACACCTGATAAATTACCTACGCTAGCAAATTTATTTAAAGTTTCAACTGATTATCTGTTAGCACATTCTGACTTTAGAACTGTAGAGGAAGCAGAACTATCCGAAGTTGAAATGCTTTTCCGTGCAACATCTTTAGATATGACAGATGAGGAAAAAGCTGTTTTCAAGCAAGAGCTTCTAGACTTTATGAAAGAGCGTCAGAAACTTTTTGATGAGGATAAAAAATAGGAGGTTGACTTTTGAGATTAAAAGAGTTGAGAATTGAAAAAGGGATAACTCATAAGCAGTTATCAGACGATATTGGTGTACCTGTCAGAACAATCTCACGTTGGGAGAAGGGAGAGACAGATATGATTCTTAAGAATGCGATCAAGTTGGCAAAGTATTTTGGTGTGACTTTAGATGAGTTTGTGGGTTCCGAGCAACTCTTATCAATCAAATAGTGAAAGGTTAGTATGAATGAATAATAAGTCAATTGTTCCATATTCAAGAATAGATGAAGAAAAAGTTATCTTTCCATCGAATGAAGAATCGGAAATAATAGAAAATTATCTCGGTCAAATAGATAAATTTCATACTTTAGTCAAAAGTTTTAATATTAACAACTTCAACTTTCATCAGATTTTATATCATTTTACTATGCATGCTGATGATACACTGATTAGGACAAATGGTCTTCCTAGTGACGATTTTACTGTAATCAATACTTTATTGATAAACTATCTTTCTACGTCAAAGATGTTTGTTGACATTGTTGAAAATTTCGATAAGTCAGTTTATGATGATATACATTCTTTCATATCAGATAAATATGATTCTAGTTTCTATTATCAACTAATGACTGAATTAAGAAATTTTTCATTGCATGGGCATCTACCAGTATATTATAATGATGGTCGGTACAGTTTTAATCTACACTACATACTTGAGGAAGGGAAAAAATACAAGTTTAATAAAGCGAGAAAAGAGAAATTTAAAGTAATTTCCCAACAAATAAGAGAAAATCATAACAATATTGCCAATATATCTTTTTCAATAACTTTGATAGAGTATCACAAAGTAATTATAGAAATTTTTGAACATTTCTTTGTTATATACACTCCTGATTTTTCTAAAAAACATTGTAATTTCCGTAAGATTATAGATAAATATAACGAAAACGAGAAAGATAATTATGCATGTGTCTATTTAGATGATTCACTCCATATATTAAACATCTCTAATTCAATGATTGAAACCTTAAAAAAGGAACATTCAAATGCAATTGAAATTTTAAATGTGTATATTAAGAAATTTAAAGAGTTAATAAGGACTAAAAACTAGTGGACATTTGTCCACTTTTTTTGTAAAATAGAGTCAGTTTAAAAACTGACAAGGAGGTGAATTATTTGGAAAATACCTTTTCAAAGATTAGTTTAGTTGTTCAATCTCAACTCTATCCCTTTATCAAATTAAGGGAGTTATCACTTTTATCCTATACTTTTAAGGATTTCTTTGAACATGTCATCAATGAGAATAACATCAAGGTACTAGGACATCATTTTTCAAATCGCCAGATTGAGGGGCTGACTCTGATAGATTCAGGAGATAGAATTTCACTTTCATACGAGAAAGAGAATCCTGTAGTTCGTCAAAATTTCACAAAATGCCATGAACTAGGACATTTTTTGCTTAGTCACCATGGCACAGTCTTTACCGAACTAAAGGAAAATCAGACCGCCCCTGAGGAGGTTGAAGCTAATTATTTCTCAGCTTGTTTGCTTATGCCTGATATAGTTCTACTATCTAAGATTTACTACCAAAAGTCTAGTTTTCAAGAAGTGGCTAATTCTCTTTGTGTGTCCCATCAGGCATTGAATATTCGTCTGATAGACTTGCTGACATATTTGTTAGGTAAGAGCAGGGAGTCAATCGTTCAATCGGTTCATCACTATCAATCAGGAGATAATAGAAAAGTTCTAGAAAACTTTGCTAGTGTTCATGACATTATTGTCTCGGAGTACAACACTTATGAGCCTAGACCAGAGGATAAGCTAAACTACCTTCTAATTCAAAAAGACTTTGTTACTGATAATGAAGTGGCAGAGTTATCTCAAGCAAAATTTAGAAGTTTGGTTTCCTCAACCAGCGTAGGTACTTGGGCGTATTATGATAAAGGTAAAGCTATCTTCTATGCTTGGAACAAAGAGAAGTTGGCAGAGAGTGAAGCTTATCAAAAAGCGAAAGACATTTATTATTTAAGTTAAGGAGGCAACTATGTTTTCACCAGAAGCTCTGAAAAAAAGACGTACAGAATTAAAAATTAGTCAAGCTGATATGGCTAGACAGCTTGATATTACCCGTCAATCCTATTTCACTTGGGAAAGTGGCAAGACAAAACCAAACAGTCAGAACATCGAAAAGTTGGCAGATATTTTGGGTGTGTCAACGGGCTATTTTGAATCAGAACATAGGATTGTAGAGACTTATCTGAAACTCAATGATATTAACCGTGTAAAGGTTGAGGAGTATGCAGAAGAATTGCTTACTGTCCAAGAGGAAAGTAAAGTTGTTCAACTATACAGTATCAAGGTTATTGATGATGTTGAGCTGTCTGCTGGTCTAGGGGAAAGTACCTATGATGAAACTGATACCGTAGAAGTCTTTTCAGAAACAGATTACCAGTATGATATTGCCACATGGATTAAAGGGGATTCTATGGAGCCTGTCTATGCGAGTGGGGAAGTTGCTCTTATCCGTGAGGGTGGCTTTGACTATGATGGAGCAGTTTACGCTGTGGTCTGGAATGAGAGAGCTTATATCAAGAAGGTTTACCTAGAAGAAGATGGCTACCGCTTAGTATCTCTCAATCCTGACTATTCAGACATGTTTGCCTCCGCAGAAGACAATCCAAGGATTGTAGGGAAAATCATTGGTCACTTTATGCCAGTAGTGGGAGGATAAATCTATGGGCTATTTTGATTATTCAAGAGAGCCTAAAAGTGATATTGCCTTTATTGATATGAAGTCTTTCTATGCCAGCGTTGAGTGTGTCGAGCGAGGGCTTCACCCCTTAAAAACGTCTCTTTGTGTCATGAGCAGAGCGGATAATTCAAACGGCTTGATTCTTGCTTCATCACCTATGTTCAAAAAGGTTTTTGGTAAGGAGAATGTCGGAAGAGTATATGACTTACCATTTGATATACATACTAGAAAATTTTCTTACTATAATGCCAAACGCCAAGGGATTGAGATAACGTCTGAGTATGTCAAATTCATTGAAGAGTGGGCAAAGGTGACCTTTATTGTCCCACCAAGAATGAGTCTCTATATCGAAAAGAACCTAGAAATCCAGCGTATTTTGCAAAACTACGGCAGTCCAGAAGATATTCTCCCTTATTCCATTGATGAGGGATTTATTGACCTGACAGGCTCTCTAAACTACTTTGTTCCTGATAAAAACTTGTCCAGAAAAGAAAAGCTGGATGTGATTTCAAGTAAGATTCAACATGATATTTTCAGGCAAACAGGAGTTTATTCAACGGTAGGTATGTCCAACAGTAACCCACTTTTGGCTAAGTTGGCGTTGGATAATGAAGCCAAGAAGACGAAAACCATGCGTGCAAATTGGTCTTATGAGGACGTAGAAACCAAGGTCTGGGGTATTCAGGAAATGACAGATTTTTGGGGAATAGGCAGTCGCATGAAGAAACGACTCAATGCTTTGGGAATTATGTCTATCAAGGAACTAGCTAATAGTAATCCTGATGTCCTCAAGGCTCATCTAGGAGTCAATGGTGTTGACCTTTTCTTTCACGCTAATGGAATTGATGAAAGTAACGTCCATAAACCCTATAAACCAAAATCTAATGGCATAGGCAATTCTCAAGTATTGCCAAGAGATTATGTCAGACAGAAAGAAATTGAGATAGTCCTTTCGGAAATGGCAGAGCAGGTAGCCGTCCGTCTCAGAAAAGTAGGCAAGAAGACGACTTGTGTCTCTGTTGGAGTAGGTTATTCTCGGAGTGAAGGCAAGAAGAGTATTCATGCTCAGATGAAGGTTGAACCAACCAATCAAACGGTAACCTTGAAGAACCATGTGCTAGCCCTCTTTCATAAGAAGTATAGTTCAGGAGCGGTTAGAAGTATCAGCGTTTATTATTCTCAGTTAGTAGATGAATCATTCGGGCTATTATCCCTTTTTGATGACGTGGAACAAATCGAAAAAGAAGAAAGGCTTCAATCAGCCATTGACACCATCAGACATCAGTTCGGATTTACCTCGCTTTTGAAGGCAAATGCCTTATCAGAAGGCTCACGGGTTATTGCCAGAAGTAAACTAGTTGGTGGACATTCAGCAGGTGGATTGGACGGACTAAGCTAATGATAGATAGAAGTTATTTACCTTTTCAATCTGCTAGAGACCATCAAGACCGTGGCATGATGAAATGGATGGGCTTTTTCTTATCGGAACACACCACATCACTAGATGAGGAAAAGCATAAGATAATCTTTTCAGAAGAACTTAGCTTACTGGATAAGCTGACCCTTATCTCACAACTCTATTCAGGGCAACTATCAGGGCAATTTATCGTCAATGAAGGCAATCAAAAAGCCACCTATCAAGGACAGGTGACAGAACTATCAAAAGATGAGATTGTGGTCAAATCAAGGGATAAATATCATCTTATCGAGGTCAAACATATTTTAGCCATTCACCTAGTGGAAGGAGGAGTAGATGATGAATAGGAAAGAACTTTACAAAGATAAGTTACAGATAGACTATTTTTCAGAGAGTTATATCAAGTTTGAAGAAGATTTTTACCGTTACTCAGCTGATGGAACACCCTTGACTTTTATCATTGATGATATCCTGCTTTCCATGGCACTTTCTCATAAAAATTACTTCAAACTTAACAAAGAAAAGTCAGTTGATGGACGAGACCATTATTTCCAATTTCAAGTTACCTTGGAGCCCGATAATAAGAATGTCAGGACGTTTCGGTATGTGGGGCAAAGGGGGGAGTTATAATGTAAGATGAGTTAGAAGGGGTATGTTGTAAAGTTATTATTTCAAAATCTTCTAAAAGGAAGTTGGTGTATCGCGCACAGACCTCCTCTTTTTATTTAAATATAATCGGATGTGTTATACTAGAATAAACTAGATTAAGAAGGAATTAGGGCTAAAGGATGGAAGAAATTAGATTTGATGAAGTCTCTACTGAAAATGCCGAGAAAACATTTGTAGAAATAATTCTAAAAAAATCTTTAACAGATAGAAAGGAAAGTTATCAAACATTCTTTTTAAATGGTGTTTGGGGAAGTGGTAAAACTACCTTTTTAAATAATGCAGAAAGAAATGCAAATAGGACTAGATTCGTAAATTTAAAACTATGGGAATTACAAGATGAGCGAAGTGTAACAGCTATAGCTTTTAGTTTGTTGCATCCATTTCAATACAAGTCCATGAGAGTTTTAATTCTATTTATGGCTGTAATTAGTGTACTAATGACCCCAGCAATTAATTTAGGTCTGTCTACGAATATTCCAAATTACTTGATAACTATAGGAACCATAATGGCATTATTAGTTACCGTTTATCAACTTATAAAAGTGAAGTCAGATTCACTTTATATCCGATTACTACCACGTTGTTTAAATAATAAGGTTTTAATAATAGATGATTTTGACAGAATTTCAGTTGAAAGACAGAATGAGGCATATAAACTTTTTAATATTCTAAACGGAAAACTTCCGATTGTCTTTATTGGAGATTACCATAAAATATCTAAGGGTGATGAGGAAAGTGGAAAATATTTACAGAAAATCCCTTCAACTTCTTTAAAGACGAGAGCTTGGCGAATGAGTTGAATACTCGGTAAGAGTGCATTACAACGACGAACAAAGCGAGAATATTCTAGAAAATTAGGGAATAGACTTTGAGCCAATTGGTGCTTTGCTTTAAGTGTTTCACTAAAATGAAGCACTCCCCACAGGTAACAAGTAATCACTAAACAGTCAGATGTTGCAAGATGGACGTTCTTCCGATTTTGTATTTCGAGTGGAACGCTTGTTTGATAAATCGCTTCAATGCTTGTCAGTAAATAAACAAAAACTTTTGTAAGTGTGCTATTATAAGTCATATAGGTCGTGCGCTTTCTAATTCTTAGTGGTTTAAGATTAGGATAGCACGACTTATATATTTTTCAATGAAATCAACTAGCAATTCGGGTATAATAGATATAATTGAGTATCAAAAAGAGCAGATAAAAGATTTACAAAACACTAAAGATGAACAATTTAAACAATTAAGTAATATGCAAAATCTTTTAGACCAACAACAACGTTTAGCCTTACAAGATAAAAAAGTACTAGAAGAGTATAAATCAGAAATCAATGAATTGAAAGCTCTTAAAATGCCTCAGGAGGATATGAAAGATGGCTCGTCGATAAGGGGTGAGGCGCAGGAAGAAATTGAACGACAGAAAGCTCAATTGAAGTTATCAGAAGAAGAACGAAACAAGGCAAAAGAAAAAGACCCGGTAAAAACAGAATCTAAAAAATGGTGGCAACTATGGAAATGAGGGGAATCAAATGAGTCATTCCGAACAAATGATTGAAAACCAGTTCATACAGATCTTAAGTGAGAAAGAAAATCAGTGGACTTATCGTCCGGACTTGAAGTCGGAAGAAGCACTTTGGCAAAACTTTAGAGGCCATTTGAACCGAATAAATTTAGCAGTATTGGAAGAGCAACTATTAACGGACAAAGAATTCAAGCAAGTCAAAGTCGAGTTTTCACGTTTGACCGGAACGCCTTTTTTAGCTTCTCAATGGCTTAGAGGAGAAAACGGGGTGGCTCAAGTTTTATTAGAGCGAGAAAATGGGAAAAAAGTGACTTTAGAAGCCTTTAGAAATAAGGATATCTCAGGAGGAACTTCTTCTTATGAGGTAGTTCACCAAGTGGTCCCAGATTCCTCTAGAGTAGATCGTGGAGATGTGAGCTTGCTGATTAATGGACTCCCAATCATTCATATTGAGCTCAAAAAAGAGTCCGCTAAAGACGGTTTCATGCAAGCTTATTATCAAATTCAGCGTTATGCAGAAGATGGATTTTTTAAAGGGATTTACGCAACTACTCAAATCATGGTGATTTCAAATAAAGTCGATACCCGATACTTTGCAAGACCTAGTGAAGATACCGCTGAAGCCTATGCTCGGATGAAGAAGTTTTTATTTAATTGGCGGACTGAAGACAATCAAACGGTTTCCGATTTGTTTGATTTTACTCGTACAGTTTTGCGGATACCCGATGCCCATGAATTGATTAGCCAATATACCATTCTCGTCGATGATCAAAAAAATCAAAAATTCCTCATGGTTTTAAGGCCTTACCAAATTCATGCTATTCGTAAGATTCGTCAAAAAGCGGCACAGCATGAAGGAGGATTCATTTGGCATGCGACAGGTTCAGGAAAGACCATTACCAGTTTTGTCGCAACTAAATTATTAGCTCAAAATGCGATCGGTGTCGATCGTACGGTCATGGTTGTTGATAGAACAGACTTAGATGCTCAAACGCAGGATGAGTTTACGAAGTTTGCCTCGGAATACCATACCGGACAAACGACCGGAAATTCGGTAGCCAATACTTTGATTGTTGGGATCAAAAATCAAAAACAGTTGGCTCGAAACCTCCTATCATCAAAAAATAATAATACGATTTTAGTGACCACGATTCAAAAACTCTCTGCGGCTATGCGAAGCGCCCAACAAGAGAGTGAAGAAAAAGGCTCGAATCAATTTGAGAAGCTACGGCAAGAACATATTGTTTTTATTGTTGATGAGGCTCATCGTGCGGTTAGTGATGAGGAAATGAAACGAATTAAGAAAATATTACCCAATTCAACCTGGTTTGGATTAACGGGGACACCTATTTTTGAAGAAAATAAAAAGCAAGAAAATGGAACCTTTGCCAGAACGACGAGCCAGCAATACGGGCCACTCCTTCACTCCTATACAATCAAAAATGCCATGGATGATGGGGCTGTGTTAGGCTTTCAAGTCGAGTATCATTCACTGATTTCAGAAGAGGATCAAGAGGTGATTGTCACCCAACTCAATAAAGGAAAGTTGCCAGACGATGCCCTCCAACAAGAAAAATTATTGCCTACGGAACTGTATGAAACAGATGAACATATTCGTACCATGTTACAAAAAATCTTTAATCGGAGAAGTGTGGTCAAAAAGTTCAAAGTAAAGAATGGTTTTCCTACGATGTCAGCCATTCTTACCACTCACTCGATTGCCCAAGCCAAACATATTTACCGAATTTTAAAGGAAATGAAAGATAATGGGACACTCTTGAATGGGCGACAATTTGATGAACGTCATCAACTGATTGATAAAGATTTCCCAAGAGTAGCTATTACCTTCTCAACCAATCCGGATCAATTAGAAAAAAATGAACAAGACGATGAATTAGTAGAGATCATGAAAGAGTATGCGAAACAGTTTGATGCTTCTCCTTATCAAGATGAGAAACTCTACAATCAAAATATTAATAAACGGTTGGCCCGTAAGGAAAAGCAATATCAATCAGATGGTCAGTGGCTAGATTTTGTTATTGTTGTCGATCGTTTACTGACAGGCTTTGATTCTCCAACGATTCAAACCTTATATATTGATCGAGAAATGAACTATCAAAAGCTCCTTCAAGCGTTCTCAAGAACCAACCGTATTTATACAGGAAAAGATTCTGGGTTGATTGTCTCTTTTAGAAAGCCCTCCACCATGAAAGAAAATGTGCAAAACACGTTTCGTCTATTCTCAAATGAAAAGCAAAACTTTGATCAACTGATTCCAAAAGAATATGAAGAAGTCAAAAAAGAATTTATCGAATGTTCAACACTTTATAAACAAAGCGAAGCTGACCTATCGGATAATCCCAATGATCTTAAAACGATGATTGCGCAAGTAAGTGCTTATCAAAAGCTAGAAAAGAGTTATAAAGCGCTCCGAAGCTATGATCAATACGAAGAGGACTTTGAAGCATTTTCAGAAGTAGTGGATCAGTTGCCGCAATATCAAGGTAAAACGGAAAATGTTAAAACAAAGATTAAAGAAATGATCGAGGATGAGGAGCATCCTGAGGAGGACTTCGAGAATCTTTTACAAGAGATTGCTTTTTCTTCGCGGCTCAATGCGACACATAAAGACGTCGTGGATAGTTTTTATATTAATCAACTTTTGAAAGCGATCCAATTAAACGAAGCAGGCGCCGTTGAAAAATTTGAAAAAGAAATCCAACAAAAGGATCCTCAAATCCAAAAGATGTATCACACCTTGAAAGATCAACTCGTCAATACTACTGAAGAGATCGATGTGGCTCAATTAAAAGAGACTTCGATTCAAAATGAAATTCAAAGACAACTTCAAAAAGAAGCTGAAGAATTTGGATTATCCTTCGACTTTTTACAGTCTGCAATGAACGAATATCAAAGCGATAAGAAAACGATCCCTTATTTAACCCATTTACTGGATTCGATGACTCTTAGTAAAGAAGAGTTCGAAGCCAAAACGGGTGAAAAATATAGAAGAAGAACAAAAGTTTTAGAAGAACGACTACAACAAAACTTTGAACAACTTCAAAAATGGAAGGAAGAATTATAATGGCGACAAGTTTAAACCAACAACTATGGGCTTCTGCGGATATCTTACGTGGGAAGATGGATGCAAGTGAGTACAAAAACTACTTACTGGGATTAATTTTCTATAAGTACTTGTCCGATGCGCAGCTTAGAGAAGTTTATGAACAAGAAAATGGGAAAACAGATACCTTCCCAGAACGTTCCACTCAGTATGCAGGCTTCATGGAGTGGTACGAAGAAGACAAAGACGATTTAATCGAAAATATCCAACCCAAACAAGGTTACTTTATCCAACCCGATCAATTGTTTTATCACTACCGCATTAAAGCTGATAACTATGAATTTAACTTGACCGACTTACAAGCAGGTTTTAATGAGTTGGAACGTCAAGGAGAAGAATTTAGTGGATTGTTTGCGGATATTGATTTAAACTCCACAAAATTAGGCTCAAATGCACAACAACGTAATGTGACGATTACTGAGGTTTTACGTGCCTTAGATGAGATTGATTTATTTGAACACAATGGCGATGTGATTGGGGACGCTTATGAGTATTTAATCGGGATGTTTGCGGCAGGTGCAGGTAAAAAAGCAGGAGAGTTTTATACCCCTCAAGCTGTTTCACGCATCATGTCAGAAATTACGTCGATCGGACAAGAATCTCGAGCGCCTTTTCATATTTACGATCCTGCGATGGGATCAGGTTCTTTGATGCTTAATATCCGTCGCTATCTCATCAATCCAAATCAAGTCCATTATCATGGCCAAGAGCTAAATACGACGACCTTTAACTTGGCACGTATGAACTTAATCCTTCATGGAGTAGATAAAGAACGCATGAACCTGAATAACGGGGATACTTTAGATGCTGATTGGCCCTCAGAAGAGCCTTATCAGTTTGATTCTGTGGTCATGAACCCTCCTTATTCTGCGAAATGGTCAGCGGCAGATAAGTTTCTCTCTGACCCTCGTTTTGAGCGTTTTGGAAAATTAGCGCCTAAATCTAAAGCGGACTTTGCCTTTCTCCTTCACGGTTTTTACCATTTGAAAGAATCGGGAACAATGGGGATTGTCCTGCCTCATGGCGTTCTCTTTAGAGGAGCCGCAGAAGGAACCATCCGTCAATCTCTTTTAGAAATGGGAGCTATTGATGCAGTCATTGGCTTGCCGGCCAATATCTTTTTTGGAACGAGTATTCCGACAACGGTTATTATTTTGAAGAAAAACCGCTCTCGTCGTGATGTCTTGTTTATTGATGCTTCTCAAGATTTTGAAAAACAAAAAAATCAAAATGTCCTGTTGGATGAACATATTGATAAAATTGTTTCTACCTACAAAAAGCGAGAAGATATTGAAAGATATGCTCATGTTGCAAGTTTTGATGAGATCCAAGAAAATGACTTTAACTTAAATATCCCTCGTTATGTCGATACCTTTGAGGAAGAAGAACCGGTTGATTTGGTTGCAGTGAATACCAATCTCCTTAAGATCAATGAAGAATTAGTTCAACAAGAGCAAGTGCTCTTATCGTTGATTGACAATTTTTCAGAAAGTGAAGAGAATCAAGCCTTGATTGATTCGATGCGTCTTCTTTTGAGAGGTGGGCATGATGAGTAAAAAGAGTCCACAATTAAGGTTTGAAGGTTTTACGGATGATTGGGAAGAGCGTAAATTTGAAAGCCTGTTAGATAAAAATGAAGGCGTAAGAAGAGGACCATTTGGAAGTGCATTAAAAAAAGATTTATTTGTAAAAGAAAGTCCATATGTGGTGTATGAACAACAAAATGCTATCTATGACCATTATGAAACTAGATACAATATATCTAAAGAAAAATTCGAAGAATTACACAAATTTGAGTTAATAGCTGATGATTTTATTATGAGTGGTGCGGGTACGATAGGAAGAATATCAAAAGTTCCAAAAGGTATTAAAAAAGGGGTTTTTAATCAGGCTTTAATTAGGTTTAGAATAAATAAAGAACTTACTGATTCAGAATATTTTTTGCAGTTTATTAGGGCAGACTTTATGCAAAGAAAATTAACAGGAGCAAATCCTGGATCGGCAATCACAAATTTAGTTCCTATGTCAGATGTAAAAAAATGGGAAATTAAAGTTCCGATAAAAGAAGAACAAAAAAAAATCGGTTCATTCTTCAAACAACTAGATGACACTATCGCTCTTCATCAACGTAAGTTAGATTTGTTGAAAGAGCAGAAAAAAGGCTACTTGCAAAAAATGTTCCCTAAAAATGGTGCTAAAGTTCCTGAATTGCGATTTGCGGGGTTTGCTGACGATTGGGAAGAGCGTAAGTTGGGTGATATAGCTCCCTTACGTGGCGGTTTTGCATTCAAAAGCTCTAAATTCAGGAACACTGGTGTGCCAATTGTTAGAATTTCAAATATTCTTTCCAGCGGGGAGGTAGGTGGAGATTTTGCATATTATGATGAACAGGATAAGGATGACAAATATATTCTTCCAGATAAATCAGCAGTCCTAGCCATGTCAGGTGCAACAACAGGTAAGGTATCTATACTATCTCAAACTGATTATGACAAGGTCTATCAAAACCAGCGAGTTGGTTATTTTCAGTCTGTAGACTATATTGACTACGGGTTTATTTCCACAATCGTCCGTTCAGAATTATTCATGATGCAACTTGAGTCTGTTCTAGTTTCAGGCGCTCAGCCAAATGTATCGTCAAAAGAAATTGATTCGTTTAATTTTATGATTCCCATATTAGTTCAGGAGCAACAAAAAATCGGTTCATTCTTCAAACAACTAGATGAGACTATCGCTCTTCATCAGCGTAAGTTAGATTTGTTGAAAGAACAGAAAAAAGGCTTTTTACAAAAGATGTTTGTTTAGGGTCTATAATTATTAATATATGAAGGTTCTAAACTAATAACATCAAAAAAATTTATATAGAAATGGATTGCTAAAAGAAATTATTGATGACCTGAAAGTTCAATTACCAGATGTTTGAAAATGAGATGTTAAAGATAGTGAAAGGTAGAAAATTCCTTAGTGAAAAAAGCTAAGCAGTTATTTTATTAAAGGAGAGAACGGCAAAGCAAATTAGAGACATTGAATTAATATTTTTAGAACATTAAAAAATATTAAACGTTGCTTTTATTCTTGTAAATGAAAGGTTGATATGAATGAATAAACAAAATAAATTAAACTTATTAACAAAAATATCGGTTTTAAGCGTTTCCCTTATTATCACAACAGGACCGGCAATTTCTCCGCTGTTGCCAGTTATTAGTAACCATTATAATAATATTTCAGAGGCTGCTATTGAAAGTTTAAGTACTGTACAACAATTTTCAGTTGTCATTTCCTTAATAATTGCAAATTTTATTTCTAAAAAAATAGGTATCAAAAAAACTGTAATATTAGGGCTTTTATTGGCCGGTTTTGCAGGTGTGGTACCTTTCTTCATTGATAATTACTATGTAATATTAATTTCTAGGATTGTCTTTGGGGTAGGAGTGGGTTTTTTTAATTCTTTGGCAATTACTGTTATTGATTTACTTTATAGTGGTAGCGAAAAAACTAAATTGTTGGGTATTCGAACTTCCATGGAACAATTAGGATATGCATTGGCTAGTCTTATGATAGGAGCTTTGCTGTTACTTGGATGGCGTTTTGGCTTCTTAATTTATGTTTTGGCAATTCCAATATCATTTATTTTTTGGAAGTATGTACCTGAAGTGCAATCGAAAACCGATAAAAATAATCTGAAAAAAAATAATAGTAGTAATGAAAGTCATGGTAAAAAACAGATAGGCTTTGTATTTTTAGCCTTATTTCTCATGTTGGTAACTTTATGTGATACTGGTATTAATGTGGAATTACCAAAACTATTAGTGGAGCAAAAAATAGGAACTGGAACATTATCAGGTATTATCATAGCAATGAAAACAACTATGGCGATGATAGTCGGTATTTTCTTTGGCAAAATTTATAATTTGCTTCATTGGTGGGTCGTCCCAAGTGGCGTAGTGGCTTTCTTAATTGGAAGTTTAACTATCCCACAGAGTCATTTATGGCTAGTATGCCTTGGCAGTGTAATTTCAGGAATAGGTTCGCCACTTATTGGTACATATGCATTTAAGACAATTTCTGAAACTGCTCCGAGTGGGAAAGAGAACGCAATAAATACAATGGTATTAATTGGTTGCAATGCGGGATCTTTTGTTGCACCGATAGCATTAACCACTGGAGGTAATCTATTTGGCGGAACAGTTAAAAGTGATTTTTACTTTATGGCTTCAATTTTTGCAATTCTGTTAGTGATAGTTATCAGTCAAAAAATAATTAGTCGTAATCAGACACACAATAAATCAATATAATTAACCAAATTAAGATTTGTGATTACAAAGGCAGATGAAAGAAGTGAGTGCTCAGAAGTCAATAAATTGGACTATTTTTTTAGTATAAGAGCACATTATTATGATTTCAGATTTATACTGCATTTCATTGGATGAACTGATTAGGGAAGATAAAAACTATAAAGACATATTACTTGAAAAGAAAGTATCAGGCATCGCAGATACTATACTTAATGTTATTTTCTTATTGAGTGCCATCATGGTATTAATTTACATGATGATCGAAAACAAGCTCACATCAGGTAATTCCTTCTATATCATTCTGATAATCCTGGTTATAATCCATACCAGTGTAGATTTATTAAAATTGTTACCAAAAAAACGCGTGTAGTTCGCTTACAGGGAATATTGGTCATAACTTAATACGATGAGAAATTATATTAGCATAAAAAATCAGTTGAGCTAGATACAGATACTATCTCAACTGATTTTTTATGTGGTTAAGCTGACATCAGCTTGCCCGACGCGGGTAGTGTTCTGCATGACATGCTCCCACTGAAGGTGATCCTGCAATGATAAATTGCCCCGTCACGGCGTGACCCGCCGGAGGTTTTACAAGCCGGATAATAGGCGCTGTAAAATAGCAGTTTCCCCAGCAGGAAGGGGAAACGCTACTGTCAGCGCTTGTCGATGACGCGCCTCGCAGAGCCTGTCCAAAATAGTATTTTGGTATAACAGGCTATACCAGATTTTTAACGGTGTTATACTGGTCTTGGAAAACCTTTTTCGAGGAGGCATTTTTGATGGCGCATTTAAAGAAAAATACGCGTGGTTCAGTTCCCGGTCTAGCCGTTCATTTTGAACGTAAAACTGACCATCACACCAACAAAGAAATTGATGTGTCGAAATCCTATCTGAATCAAGATCTCATGGAAGATGGTTCAGATATGCTTTCACGTTTCAATGCGCGTTTAAATGACGTTTATTGCATGAAAAGAGACGATGTGAAGGCGTTAGCAACGTGGATAGTCACTTTACCTGAAGAACTCACTAAGCTAGATCATGAAGAACTTACAAAAAATAAGAAAACGGCTCATTCATGGTTAAAAACTTTGACGACAGCTAGAGAAGATCCAGATACCAAAATAGCACCTAGTAGATTAGATTGGGGTATTGAACAAGTTAAAGCATTAATCAATCGAATCATTGAATTAACGCGTGATATTTTTAAAGGACCTAGTCTCTAACGTTGAAACGGCTTATTTCCCCGTCTAAGCGTTTTTAGATGAAATACGTAGAAATAGTCATCAAATATATTCAAACGTCGCTATTAGATTAATAAGTGGCAATCAGGTTACATAACCAGGAATCCATCATTTAAAATAATTCCAAACAAAAAGAACACCGGTACACATAAATTTTGTACGTAGTGTTCTTTTTGTTTTGTTTTTATTGATTCAATAAAAAGGCGCAGCCTATTATAAGTTTATCTTTTATATTTTAATCTTTTGTTCTTTTGCGTGATTAAAAATTCAGTAATATCAAGGGTTTAATAGATAGTATAGCCACAAAAAACTGTGTATATAGCCACAAAAAACTGAAACAAGTGGCTATATAATGTTATGATAAAAGCATAAAGAAATTCCCGACTAAAAGTTTTTCTTTATGCTTATCCAATAACACGCCTAAAGGAGCGTATTTATATGTCAATTATACCAGAATCAAAGACAAGGCAGGTACAGACCTTGAATGAATTATCGAAAAGAAAAGTCGTTGAACATAATAGTTTGATCACATCCATTGCCAAAATGGATAAGACACCCCTCAAAATGTTTGAATTAGCTGTTTCTTTAATTGATACAGAAAATCCACCTCAAGATCAGGCTGTTTCTTTAATTGATACAGAAAATCCACCTCAAGATCAGACGGTATATTTATCGAAGCAAGAGTTATTTGCTTTTTTTAAGGTGGATGATAATGACAAGCATAGTCGCTTTAAAGAAGCGATTGAAAAGATGCAGAAACAAGCTTTTTTTCAGATTAAACAAGAACAAGATAAAGGATTTAAGTTTGTTAGTATTGTGCCAATCCCGTATGTAGAATGGACGGATTATCATGATGAGGTATTAATTCGATTTAGTCCCGAAATTATGCCCTATTTAATTAATCTCAAAACAAATTTTACCCAACATGCCTTATCAGAAATTTCTGAATTGAATAGTAAATATGCCGTTATTTTGTATCGTTGGTTATCGATGAATTACAACCAATACGAGCACTATAGTGTTAAAGGTGGACGCCGAGAAGAACAAATTGACAGGTACCGTAATCCGGAAATTGGTATGAAAGAGTTACGAGAAATGACTGATACGATAATAGAATACAAACGATTCACTCACTTTGAAACGAGAGTATTGAAAGAACCTCTAGAAGAAATCACAAAACATACCAGCTTTAATGTTATATATGAAAAAGTTAAAAAAGGACGCAGCATTGAAAGTATTGTCTTTCACATTACTAAAAAAACAGTGGCAGATGATATTAGTTACAAGTTAGATGATCCAGCTTATATTGACGGTAAGATAAGACAAGAAGAAAGTGAAAAAGATCTTGTATATGAAGCTATGAAGAGTCCATATACAAAATTGCTGATGGAACATTTCTTGTTGTCATATATTGATTTGACGGATACGGCTATTTTGTCAGGGCTACAGAAAAATGTTTATCCACTCTATGACGAATTAAAAGAGTTACGTGGTTTAAAGGGCGTGAAAGAACACTTAGCATATATCAGAGATAAACAAGATGACTATTCGAAAAAGAATATTGCTAAGTATCTTAAAAAATCGATTGAACAGTATCTACCAATCGTTAAAAGGCAGGATATAGATCATGAGTGAAAATTTAAAAACAATTCGAGAACTCGCAGATGAGTTAGGAGTTAGCAAGAATAAAATTCATTATCAAGTTTCTAAAATATCAAGCGAATATGTAGTTAGAAATAATAGTATGAAGCTATTAACCGCTGAAGCGGTTAAACAAATAAAAGAAAATCTAGGTATTGAATTAAACAGTAGTTTAAACAGCAAGTTAAATACCGTTAAACACCAAGAAAACACTAATATAAAAGGAAATACAAGTGTTGAAGGCGTTGAATTAAACAGCACTTTAAATAGCTATTTAAACAGTCTTAAACACCAAATTGAATATCTTGAATCTCAAAATATCAATAAAGATGAACAAATAAAAAGTTTAGTGGAAGCACAAAAACAAACGCAAAATTTGTTAGACCAGCAACAACGATTAGCCTTACAAGATAAAAAGTTGTTAGAAGAATACAAAGCAAAAAACGACAGATTAAAAGTTCTCAAAATGCCCTCACAGGAAACAGAATTCAAACACTTAGACAATCAATATAAAGATGAAGTGAACGCTCTTAAAGAGAAGTTGGAAAATTTGCAGGAACAAATCAAAGATCAAAAAATGATAGAAGAACAAGAAAAACCAAGGAAATGGTGGGGACTATGGCGAAAATAGATGATTCAGTTAAAAAGAAAGTTCCAGAATTGCGATTTAAAGGATTCACGGATGATTGGGAAGAGCGTAAGTTGGGAGACGAAGTTCGAATAGTGATGGGACAATCTCCTAATTCAGAAAATTATACTGATGATCCTAATGATTATATTCTTGTGCAAGGTAATGCTGACATGAAAAATGGTCGTGTTTTCCCGAGAGTATGGACAACTCAAGTTACTAAACAAGCTGAAAAAGATGATCTCATTCTAAGTGTCCGAGCACCGGTTGGAGATATTGGTAAAACAGCTTATGACGTGGTTATTGGTCGAGGTGTTGCTGCTATAAAAGGTAATGAATTTATATTTCAAAATCTTGGTAAAATGAAGTCCGACGGGTATTGGACTAGATATAGCACTGGATCAACATTTGAAAGTATTAATTCTACTGATATTAAAGAAGCTATAATAAGTGTCCCTGCAATTGAGGAACAAAACAAAATCGGTTCATTCTTCAAGCAGCTGGATAACACTATCGCTCTTCATCAACGTAAGCTAGATTTGTTGAAAGAACAGAAAAAAGGCTTTTTACAAAAGATGTTTGTTTAGGGTCTATAATTAGATAATAACCCCTCGAAAATACTATTAAAACAGCCCTAATTATCTATTGATTAGATAATGGGGGCTGTTTTTTTGTTAAGTGATATAATAAACCATAAAAGAAGTTTAGAAATACGGTCCTGGTCATAAATAAACAATTTAATTAATTATTTATTTAATTTCAGAAAGGGTTCTGTTGCAAAGTTTGTTGAAAATGATAATAAGTGATTTTTTTAAAAGAAAAATAAAATAGAAAGAATAAAGAATAATATGAAATTTAAAGATTATACTTGGGATAAAGAGTTTGAAATAAAAGGGTATTTTTCAGAAATACCCGAAGATATTGTTAATGAGCATGATTCCTTAAGTGGTATTTTACATTATTCTCCTAGTGAAATTGTACTTGAATTATTCGGTGCGTTCGAAGTAGAGTCTGGAATATCTTTTGGATTTGGAAAGTATTTGGAGAAAATTTACGGATATTCAAGCGATGGAAAAATTATAATATTAAATACCTATGGAGAACCTACTGGAACATCCTCCTCCCCTGGATTTCCAATAACTAAATATCATGTAAAAAATTTCAAAATTTATAATGTATATTACAGTGCAATTGAAAATTTCAATTATAGTTCTGAATCTTTTAAGAATCTGTTTGATAAGTTAGAGAGTGAAAAATCTGTAGAATATAAGTTTAGTTTTGAACACATTGAAGAATGGGTAGATAAATCATTAGTGGATATAAAGCGAACGGCGGATCAAACTATTTTTGAAAGTGCAGTAAATAAATACCAATCGAAGAAAGTATTGATTAATGCTTTGGGAATCACTTTGGAAGATACAGCAATATTAAATACTTCATACACAACTCCATCTTTTAAAAGTGATTATTTTATTAAACTTAAATCAGAAAAATTAGAAGCAAGAAATTTTGACGAATTTTATAAAACTTCGGTAAAGTTTAAAGAGTTTATTGAGATTTTATCAAATATTCCATTGTCATTTACTGATATTGAGTTTTTAGTAGATTATAAAATAATAGAGGAAAAACGCTTATCTCTTATTAGAGGTAAGTATTTTGTACAGCATGCCAGAAAATATAAAGCTTGGAATAAGTTTACCCATCAAGAGATTTCATTAAGGAAAATTGAGTCAAACTTTGACAATATACTAAATCATTGGTTTGATAAATCAGAGGAACTTGAATTTATAGTTAGGGAATTTTCAAAAAATCTTCATGGTGATTTATACTTAGAAGATCAACTTGTTGACGCAATACGAAATTTAGAAGTATACTCTAGAAACTTTATGAATTTTAAGAAATGTGAAAATTTATCAGATGGTGAGCAAATGGCAAGGAAAGCTTTGCTTGATTTTATAAAAACATCAATTCTACAAGAATTTAGGAAAAAGTTCGAAAATAAATTAAAATTTGGCCCAAGAGGACCTGTGCTTGCCGAACGTCTGGCAAATTTATTTGATTCAATAGACGAACCAAGTAAAGTTAAAATCTTTTCGAAATACCCAGATAAAGAATTATTAATAAAAAAGTTAATTCAAACACGTAATTATCATACTCACGGAGATTCCAAACATAAATATCCATTAATGATTAGTGATTTTAATGAAATGTATGAAACAAAATTACTGTTGCAAGAAATATTAAGATTTTATATTTACAAAGAGTTAGATATGAAATATGTCTATGAAAATTCATAAATATGTTGGTTCTGTTGCAAAGTTTTCCAAAAAATCTATTTTAGTTTAAAATTGAGAAAAAAGACAGAGAGGACAGAGTAATGAATGTTTAGAACTTAGTAGTCGTCCAAAAACGACTACTTTTTTTGTTGAATCGTCCAAGGACGATTCGATGCTTTTGACTTGTAAGAACAGGATTGAATGAAGCCATACTGTTCGCATATTTTTAGTGGATGAACAAACAAAATACGAGAGATTTTTTCTTCTTTTTGTATGACAAAAAGAAAGATCTTTTGCCCATTTTATTTTTATAAAATGGGTAGGTGGCGTTTGCGTAAAGCAAATCGACACAATCCAAAGGGGATAAAAGGGGAAAGTGAAACTTCCCCCTTTTCAAGCCACATTGTAATACAAGAACGAAGTGCTTTGTATTACAATGTGATAGCTTGCAGTATTTATGGTTTTATGTTTTCTATTTTGTTGTGAGGATTGTAACCGAATAGGGCGCAATACTTATTACAAAATCAATGACAAAGGGCGATTGAGGAATGAGCGCTGAGGCATTTTATCTTTGAGGAAGTTCTTGATGGATCAGAAAAATGTATCACAAATTTAAACAAAGACTCACTCATTTAAGAGACGCTACTATCATGAAATTTTGTTGTTGCGATAAGCAACTTCTGATACACGATTTTTAGCCATTACATCACTCGTATTTAGAGTGATGTGTAAGTGCGCATTGCACTCTTTTTTAACGAAACAAGCCGACCAGCGTTTGAAACTTTTTAGTTTTTCATCATTCTATTTTAAAACGCTCTAAAACTCGATTTAAGCGACTTTAATTCGAAACTGTCTATTTGTTAAAAGGGAACATTAAGAATGCTTAAACGAGCTTTTAAGTGGGTTTAAAGTGATTTTGAATTGAATAGCTTGTTGTAAGTTGTAAAAAAACAAGTTAAACAAAGTATAGGTTTTCCATTTAAGGGTTGTTAGGGCTTGCCCTGACCGTCTGTAAGACGCTTGATTGCATGATATGAGTATTTAGCTAGTCAAACAGTTAAAACAGCTTATATGAGCAATTAGAGGGAATACAATAAATTCCTAAAAGTGGTTTTGATCTTTTCTTTTAGCGAGTGAACGAAGTGAACGCTGCAAGTAAAATGTGAGCGTGGTTTTTGCTCACTCCTTTTTTGATGATTTTGACCTTTATTTTTACATTCGCCGTTTGTATAATTAAGCGAGACAAATAAAAAAGCCATTTATGTTACACTCAAATTGTAATACCCGCTAAAGCATACAAGGAGAGTGAACATAAATGACTTATACCCATCTTACACCAAACGAGCTTGTAATGATAGAAGCATATTTTCATCAAGAAACTCTGGTTGCTATCGTTGCGAAGCAGCTTAAACGTGGACGCCAAACAATTTACAATGTCTATAACTTTCTCAAATGTGGTGGAACAGCACTTGAATACTTTGAACAATACAAAGAAAATAAGCGATGTTGTGGGAGAACCGAAATCATTTTTCCTGCTGAGGAAAAAGAATACATTGCAAAAAGATCAACTGAAGGTTGGACCTCAGACGTCATTATTGGCCGTGCAGAGCGAACCTTCTCTTGTTCAGTAAGTACCCTCTATCGCCGGTTTTAGACGGGAGAATTCAATGTTTTACATTTACCGATGCAAGGAAAACGAAAACCAAATGGTTATAAGGAAAAACGTGGAAAACAGGCATTCAAAAGAAATATTTCTGAACGTAAAAAAGATTATGTCGTTTTCGAAGAAGAATTTGGACATTTAGAGGGTGATACGATTGTCGGCATCCATTATAAAAGTGCCGTCATCACACTCGTTGAGCGACTTTCAAAAGCCATTATCGCCTTGAAACCAGAAGGCCGTAAGGCAGTTGATATTGAAAATTCGATTAATGAATGGCTTCAATCCGTACCCAAAAATCTTTTCAAATCAATTACCTTTGATTGTGGAAAAGAATTCTCTAATTGGAAAAGTATTAGTAATACGAATGATATTGATATTTATTTCGCAGACCCAGGAACGCCTTTCCCAACGGGGATTAAATGAACATTCAAACGGACTCCTCCGAAAAGATGGACTACCAAAAGAAATGGACTTCAACCAAGTCAATCAAGGATTCATCTCATCCGTTGCTTCCAAAAGAAACCATATCCCTAGAAAATCACTAAATTACCAAACACCATTAGAAGTTTTTTTGAGTTACGTAAATGGAAAGTTTTGTCTCGCTTAATTTGACAAATAATAAGTTGTCTCTCTACCAGCACTAAATGTCGAAGAGCCAAAAATCTGAGCCAGAATGAGGTTCGTTCTGACCCAGATTTTATTTTGCACAACTCATCAGTCCTTATTAACAAAGAGCTCATATTCCTCATGTTGAGAATACGAAGGCCATGTACCAGCTTATTGGTTTAGTATATAAAATTACTCATTATTTTTGTCATATTCCATCTCATCTTCAGTTACCCACATATGATTCTTAACTTCTTTTTGACCATCGGTTGGAGTGTAATTAACAACGTAAACAGTTCCTTTAATAGATTTATCTACTTTTGCTTCAGCTCCCATCATCCCATCCATGTGATCGGCATTCAAGATAACAGTATCGCCCTCATTTGCTACAGTCTTAGTATCTTTTAACTCTTCTTGTACTACCCATCGATGATTCTTAACCATTGGTCCTCCAGTTTTTGGCTTATAGCTTACTTCATAAATTGTAGTATCAAAGGCCCCTACAACTTGAGCTTTTGCACCTTTCATCCCTTTCATATGATCGGCTAGCAGTATAACATTACTTCCCACCGGGAATTTAGGGTTCGCAGCATCTTTCATTGAAGAAGGAACCATACCTTCGTGATTCATTCCCTCCATACTATTCATTTCACTAGACGCTGTAGAAGTCAATTCCTCGTTTGTGCTTTTAGAATTATTCGATTCACTTTGATTGCTACACGCTCCTAAAAATACAATAATTCCAAGACTTACAAATACTAATTTTATCATCTTTTTCACTGTCTTCATCCTCCTTTAATTAATCACATTTAGGTCATCTCATAAATTTGTAATCCAAAAACTTCTTTTTTAATTGTAGCTATTGATAAGTCCTTCTTAGAAAAGATTACTACAGAATTTGATAAGATATCTAAATGAACTTTTTCGACACTATCTATCGAAATCAGTTGAAAAAATATTTTTTTTGCCCAACCTTTACATGCTAATTTAGCATTTTTTATCTGTTTTTGCAACAAATAACTCTCCTCCTTTATTGAAATGGTAACTTTATAACAAATTTAGTTCCTAGACCTAATTTACTTTTTACAGTTATACTACCTTTATGCGCTTCAACAACGCTCTTTACAATAGCTAATCCGATACCTTGCCCCCCTAAAGCTCTACTTCTGGAGGGGTCAGCCATATAAAATCTATCAAAAATATGAAGTTGCTGATCTTTTTCTATACCGATGCCGTTGTCTTCAACAATTAAAAGAACATGGTCTTTATTTTTACTTATAGAAAACTTAATGGTTCCCTCCTTTTGCGTAAATTTAATAGCATTATTCAAAAGATTGATAACAACTTGGTTCATTTTATCTTTATCTGCAGATATATTGATGTTATCCCCTTGGATTTCAACATGAAGTTTTTTTGAGTTACGTAAATGGAAAGTTTTGTCTCGCTTAATTTGACAAATAATAATTTTTGAAAAAAATAAAAAAGGCGAAGCCTATATTAATTTATGGTAGTGTAAAATAAGTTGTGTAAACACAAAAAGGAATAAATCCGTTATAGTAGAGTTGCAAAACATTACTAGAAAGAGATTTATTCCTATGACTCAGTTTACCACAGAACTACTTAACTTCCTAGCCCAAAAGCAAGATATTGATGAATTTTTCCGTACTTCTCTTGAAACAGCTATGAATGATCTGCTTCAAGCAGAGTTATCAGCCTTTTTAGGGTATGAACCTTACGATAAATTAGGCTATAATTCTGGGAATAGTCGTAACGGAAGCTATGTACGGAAATTCGAAACCAAATATGGGACTGTTCAGTTGAGCATTCCTAGAGATCGTAATGGGAACTTTAGTCCAGCTTTCCTTCCCGCTTATGGACGTCGAGATGACCACTTGGAAGAGATGGTTATCAAACTCTATCAAACCGGTGTAACGACTCGAGAAATTAGTGATATCATCGAGCGAATGTATGGTCATTACTATAGTCCTGCCACAATTTCTAATATCTCAAAAGCAACTGAGGAGAATGTCGCTACTTTTCATGAGCGAAGCTTAGAAGCCAATTACTCTGTTTTATTTCTTGACGGAACCTATCTTCCATTAAGACGTGGAACCGTTAGTAAAGAATGTATTCATATCGCACTTGGCATTACACCAGAAGGACAGAAGGCTGTTCTTGGATATGAAATCGCTCCAAATGAAAATAATGCTTCTTGGTCCACACTGTTAGACAAGCTTCAAAACCAAGGAATCCAACAGGTTTCTCTTGTAGTGACCGATGGCTTCAAGGGGCTTGAAGAGATTATCAATCAGGCTTACCCATTAGCTAAACAACAACGTTGCTTAATTCATATTAGTCGAAATCTAGCTAGTAAAGTGAAACGAGCAGATAGAGCGGTTATTCTGGAGCAATTTAAAACGATTTATCGTGCTGAAAATTTAGAAATGGCAGTGCAAATTTTAGAGAACTTTATCGCCGAATGGAAACCAAAGTATAGGAAAGTCATGGAAAGTCTGGAGAATACGGATAATCTTTTAACTTTTTATCAGTTTCCCTACCAGATTTGGCATAGCATTTATTCGACAAACCTCATTGAGTCTCTTAACAAAGAAATCAAACGTCAAACGAAAAAGAAGGTTCTTTTTCCTAACGAGGAGGCTCTGGAACGTTATTTAGTTACCCTGTTTGAAGATTATAATTTCAAGCAAAATCAACGCATCCATAAAGGGTTTGGCCAATGTGCTGACACACTTGAAAGCTTATTTGATTAACATTCTTCAACTCTACTTGAGTGTTTACACATAATTATTGACAGTATCAGCATTGATTTAGCATAAATTGTCTTTAGAATAAATGAAAAGGCAACACTTTTCAAGGTATTGTCTCCTTAATTGAGTTTTAGATGGATGTCGGTTAATCCGTTCATAATAACTTGATTCAGGAACATCAAGGAGTTGACAGCTTAGTCTGACATTGAGTGCTAAAGTTTGTATAGTTTGAGCCATATCCGCAGCACTCACTTCTTTTTCTCGGCGAATATGGTCAATACTTTTTTTAAGATGTCTCGTTCTTCCTTAACTTTAGCCAGTTGTCTTTTTAATTCTAGAAAATCAGCTTTAGAGACGGAGCTTTCATTAGATTTAGAGTAGAGGTCTATCCATTTATAAATTGTTGCAGGGGCCACGTCGTATTCTTTAGACAGCTGGGTGACGGATTGACCAGAGTGATAGAAGGCGATAAGGATTTCTTTAAATTCTTTTGAGTATCGTTTTTTCATGTTTTTGTCCTTTGTCTAAATTATACAATAGTGACTCTAAGATTTAAGGATAACATCGGTTAGTGATGATGTCAAAATATTACAGGTTTTAGAATATAAGGAAACTAGAACTAACTTCCTTCAAACATCGTATACTATGTTGGATAAGTTAACTGAGTTATTTCAAATTAGATGAAATATAGTCAAATTTCGAACAAAATAAAAAGCCGTCAAGGGCTAGTTTTAAAGCTTTTTCAAGAAATATGAAATCAAAACCTGATAAACCAGGTCTTACGAAAAAAGGTAGAGAAAAAGGTAGAGTTTGAATTGAAATATAATGCAATATACTGCATTTGATAAAAAGAAAAAACGCTTAAAATCAGCGTTTTTCTTATGTATTGATTCGTATTGAATGCTTACTTCACTTCAGTAAGGGTAAAATCATTTGGATCTGCTTTGTTTACCATCATAATGCTCCTTTAATGACATTGTAATAAAGTAAGCATTACTACAAAGTAACTAATTTTAGAAATTATACCTTATTTATAGAGTGAAAAAGCTTCTATAATAATGATAAAATGGGATTTTTGTGTTTAAAAAACTACAAGAACCAAACTCAAAATCCAGTGTCCGCAAGGACGTGCCGGTTCGACCCCGGCCGCCGGTATAGTTTAAAAGAGGCTGGGCAAAAACTAGCTTCTCACAATAAAAAAACGAGCAGTTCCAATTAGGAGTTGCTCGTTTTCCACTTCAT
>NZ_JBMVJB010000020.1:0-40814 GCF_049893425.1 Streptococcus sp. VTCC 12886
AAAACAACAGAAAAAGAGAACGGATTTCTCCGTTCTCTTGGTACAATTTTCTATTTCTCAAAACTCTAGACACTTACGTCAACTCTACGGTGTAAAACCTGTCAACTCAAAGTTTAAAAGCATTTCTGTCAACTCTATGGTTAGCCCTTAAATTGTCTTTTTTACACCAAAAAAGAGCTACTACAGAATTATCCATAGCAGCTCAAACCTTATTATATCAACGTTCCACACGAGTGAGCAAAGCAACACACTCCACGTGATGCGTATTTGGGAGTTCAAAGGTCCAGTGGACCTTTGAAGCAGCTTGCCAGAAAACAGGTAAGCAAGCTGGACAACCTAAATGCGTTTTTCTAACAAACCGACTACTTCTATATGTGTTGTCTATTCCTTGAGAATACAATTTTTTGTCCTCGTCACAGTTTTGAGGACACAATTCATCTGGTTCTAGTTTAGCATTTTTACGTTTACTTTTAAATTGTTTACCGTCCTTATTTTGAGTTTCTCCTGTTTTGAAAATTATGGTTAACATTGCAGGATCAATTTCACCATCGCTATTAACACCACCTACAATAATTTTCTCAACGATGCTCTCAAAAACTGTACGATCAAACTCAGTAAGCATTTTCTGTGAAGACAGTAATTGTTTAAACTCAGTTAGTCTTTTCTTAACATCAATTTCTGACTTCAATGTTGTTTCAACATTTACTTTTTCTTCTGCAAGATATTCTTTTTCTAAGGAGAGCTCATTATATTTTTCATTATAAATAGAATCACTTATTTTCCCTTCTAGTTTTAAATTTACAAGATTCTCCTCTTTTTTTAGTAAAGTGCGAAGCTTATTAGTAATCTTTTTTAGTTCCTTGTTTAGGCTATTGTCATTTAATTCAGATTCAATCGTTTCAAGTAAATCTGACACTATATTTTCATTCGAATGATAGAGTTGTCTGTAAGCTTCCATGAAAGCTCCCTCAATAGCCAGTTCCTCTAATCCTTTACTATGTTTACAGTATTTTTTCCCTTTTTTTATCGAAGTAACACAATGCCACACAACTTTTCGATAATCTGAACGACAGTGCCAACTTCTCCTAGACAATAATGAACCACAAAAGCCACATTCTAACATACTACTAAAAGCATACATTTTTGAATAGCGTTCACGTTTTCCATTTATATTCGCAACTGTCTTTTTATTCCCTGCTCTACGCAGTCTAATCTCCTGAGCTTTCTCAAAGTCTTCTTTAGATATTATAGGTTCATGGTTGTCTTTGATGTAGTACTTATCTTCTTCACCAAAATTACTTAAACGTCTCTTGCTTATTGGATCCACTGTAAAAGTTTTGCCCATTAGAATATCGCCTTTATATTTTTCATTCTTTATGATTCCTAAGACTGTTGTATCATTCCAATGATCTAATCCTCTCGGAGATTTGTAACCTAGTTCATCAAGTTCCCTTGCTATAACTTTCCCTCCAATACCTTCTAAGTACCTTTCAAAGATATAGCGGACTATTTTTGCTTCTTTTTTATTGATAGAAAGTTGTTTGGTTTCTACATCATAGTCATACCCCAAGCACCCTTGGAACCCTATCAGTTCACCACGTTGCATCTTCATTTTTAATCCCTTTTTCACATGTGCGGATGTATTTTCTACTTCTTGCTGTGCAACAGAGCTAAGAATGGTTAGAAGTAATTCTCCATCCATAGTAAGGGTATCAATGTTCTCTTCCTCAAAATAAACTCCAATTTGCATATCCTTTAACATTCTGACATATTTCAAAGTATCTAAGGTGTTTCTTGCAAATCTAGCAATTGCTTTTGTTACAATATAATCAATTTCTCCATTTACACAATCATTGATTAAGCGTTGAAAATCTTGTCTCTTTCCTACTTGAGTTCCTGAAATCCCCTCATCTGCATATATATCAGCGAGTTCCCAATCTGAACGCTGAGAAATGTAATCTTTATAATGCCTCACCTGAGATTCATAACTGTTCTTCTGATCCTCACTATCAGAACTCACTCGGCAATAAGCAGCAACCCTTTTTAAATGTCTTTCAACATTGACACCTCTACGTCGAACTAAAGAATCAGCTTTTATTATTTCAACATTATTTGTTTTCATAACTGAAATCCCTCCTTTTGATTCTATATTACCGCGTTCAAATAAAAAGGTCAGCTATTTTGTGTACTTAATACGCAGTTTGTTCTTAATTTTTTCATACTCATTTTTAGATAGCATATTTCTTGAGTATAAAAAGTTAAGCATTGATAATTGCATACTATATATTACTACTGATTGTTCCAAAACTTTTCCTCCTGATAACGTGTTGCTCTATAATTTCCTCAGTAGGTATGATTGGTTAAATCACTCATGGGCGTCTCACCCGCTGTCCTTTTACGCTGGCAGCCTGAACGTTCAGAAGTATCATTGTCCTTATTTGTGGTCATGGCAGATAGAGAACCACTCTATTTTATAGCTAATAATTTTCGCTCCTATCACGGCGTATCTCACTAAATTGCTCGACAAATAAGAAAGTCCCACCTCGGTTTATTCAATTGTCAATGAACAAATCAAGGAGAGACTATTTTATTTTATGTTTAATCCTATCCGAACAATCTGTTAATCCTAATAGGTAATCCGTACTAACGTTATAGAGTTTAGAAAGCTGCACAAGAACATCTGCCGTTAAGGCAACCTCTCCTCTCTCAATTTTTGCATAATTTGTATGAGAGAAGGAAAGTAAATTTGCAACAAACCTTTGAGTGAAATCATGATCCTCTCTCAAATCTCTTATACGTTGGTACATCTAGCTTTCTCCTAAGAAAAAGTATATGTCACTTTGAGAAAAAATCTCGAAATTTGTCATAATATGACAACATTATTTTATTACAAACTAAAGACTAATAAAATGATTCCGTAATCTATTTTAGATTACCAACCAAAAAATTTAAATGTAACAAAATAACAAGATTAAAGTTGCACTGATATTAGATTAGTACGGCAAACCTAGTTAAAAAGAAATAAAAGATAAACTGAATATACTAAAACTATATAATTTTCCCATAATGCCAAAACCTTATCCAACAGATTTAACAGATAACCAATGAGAATGATGAGATACGCTTTTTTTACCTTTGTTACTATAGCAGTTCTCAGAAAGGAATTGATGAATATTAGCACCTATCTCACTAAGACAGATTTCCCACAATATGGAATCTGCTAGCAATTATCGCCTATTTTGCAGACTTGTATAATACCAAGATTAAAATATACTGTAGCTAAAATCATGGTAAAACATTATTCTATCCACGATTAGTTAAATATCAGTTTAAATATATCATTTATCTACTTTTTGTTTTTGCATATAATTTGCAATTAGGAAAAACAAAAGTGTATATCCTACAATGACTGTAATCGATTGAGTCAAATTAGTTGAGTGGCCATCAATATTTTTTCCTAAATTTGAAATATAATACTGAGGAAAAATATAATGTATCTTATCTTGTATAGAACCTTTTTTTACAGAGAATAATGCACCCGAAAGAAGCATAGTCAGAACAGATACCATTGTTCCTATTAATAGCGCCCCTTGATTTTTTTTAGTCAAGGTGGATAAAACCATTCCAAAGTTTGCTGAAAATACCTCAATTAGGAGGATATATAGTACTAAGTTCCACGATATATCAAGATCAAACAATGGGAGTAAAATTAAGCTGCTTAATAAATTCGTAATAGATAAAATTAAAAAATTAAACATTACCTGCTGTAGAACATAAGAAAAGTTTGATACTCCGCTTAGATAGATTCGTTTATCTAGACCATTTCTATCATCAAAATAGAATCTATACAGTATTAATGATAGTATCATAGAACTCATAGCCATAACAGTAATAATAATTTTATAATGATTATGACCGCTAGAAGTAGGAGCAGTTAAAGATTTTCCTTTATTTAAATACTGACTTAATTTCTTACCTAAAGTTGAATTTCTTACTGTAGTTACTTTATATTTTCCATCCTCTTTATTAATATATGCATCGTACTTACCCATTATTAAATTAACATAATAATCCTCATCCCTTTCTACTTCTTTGACAGAAATGTTATTATTGCTCATCTCCAATAGTTCAATTGCATTTTTTGTTACACCGATTTTTACTTTTTGACTTTTCATTGTTACAACAAATGATGTTGCTGCAATAGTTACAAAAACTAGTAAAAAAGATATAAGAATATATGATTTTTCTTTCAAAAAACGTTGCAAGTTATTTCTTAAGATTATAAATTTCATTTTACTCTCCAAAATTTTCAGGCCGATATTTAAAGTGAATGATAATTAAAAATAGTACTGAACATAGTAACAAAATTCCTAATGTATTAAAATAAGAACTATAATTTGTATCGTAAATTATACTAAAAAATGTTGACATCACTTTTGAAATTGGAGATAAGGTAGACAAATTAGCAACTTTTTTCCCAAATATATACATCGGAAAGAATAAACCAGATAGAATTGCTAAAACATTAATAGCTAAATTTAAAATTTTTGTTGCAATATCTTCGCTTTTTAGTAACACACAGAAAGCACCTCCAAATGTGATAGAAAAGGTTACCAAAGCTAAGTCAAGTAATAAACTATAGGCGATATTAGTTTTACCATAGTTTACTAACCCTGTGCTATTAAAAACAAGCATATAAATTGCTAAGATAAAATACGAAATAGAAATAGAAACGATTAATTTGGATAAATAAATCTTGTAACGTGGGATCGGCGAGTATACAATCCTGTAATTTGCATACTTCACATTACTTCCAAATAATAATTCAGGTAATATAATTACAGTTGCCATCGATAAATAAATCATCATCGTAACACCATAATAGTCATATGATGTTAAAATATCGTCACTAAAAATCGAACCAAATACAAACCCTGTTACTAATATCAGGACAACCGGATAGATTAGTAGATACATCATGATTGGTTTATTCTTTAAAAGATTCATCGTATCTTGTTTCATTATTGTTAACATTACAGACCCCACTATTAATCTCTTAATTTTTTCCCAGTTAGTAGCAAGAAAACATCTTCTAAATTTTTCTTGACCATTGTAATACTAGTAATATTTAGATTGAACTTGATTAAAACCTCCAGTACAGCATTAATCGGCATGGACTCTTCACCCATACTAAAGATTATTTCAAATTCATCTTTTTGGTTCACCTCTTTAACATTTGTTAATTCACGAATTTCATCTAACACTGCCGGAGAGAACTGCTGATCTACTCTAACTTGATAATTAGAATTACTATAATGTTCTAAAATATCATCAAGAGAATCATTCAAAAGTACTACTCCTCCATCCATGATAATGACACGGTCACAAATTTGTTGTACTTCTTCCATATAATGAGTTGTGTAAATGATAGTAGCTCCCTCATCCCTTAAATTCTTAATTGAATCTAGAATATGATTCCTAGATTGTGGATCAATACCCACAGTTGGTTCATCAAAAATAATCAATTTAGGGCTGTGTGCTATTGCACATGCAATATTCAGACGTCTTTTCATACCACCAGAAAAAGTTGACGGTTTATCATCTTTTCTGTCTTCAAGTCCTACTTTTTTTAATGCATTTTCAACTTTTTCATTGATTTCACTTTTTTTTACTCCATATAAAGAAGCAAAGAATTTGACATTCTGTGAGGCAGAGATATCTTCATAGATCGCTAATTCTTGAGGAACGATTCCGAGTTGTTTCTTTACATCCTTGATGGACAAATTTTCATTATTAAAATATATTATTTCACCTTCATCAGATTGCAATAAGGTAGATAAAATATTTATAGTCGTACTTTTTCCCGCCCCATTTGGTCCTAGGAAACCAAGAATCTCGCCTTTTGTAACATTAAAATTTAAATTATCTAATGCTTTTCTTCCGTTCTTATACGTTTTTGATAGTTTTTTGACTTCTAAAATATTTTCCATTATTTCTTCCCTCATTCTTTAATAATTCCTTTGAGTATCTCAAGGAAATATTTCTTTAAATACATTATTTCTGATTCATTGAATAGTTCATTTCGATATTCGATTACGGCTTGTAAGCATCCATCAATTTTCACAAATTCCCATTTAATATTAAACATACCTTGTTTTCTTATCAATTCAGTTTGAATTTTTAAACCATCCATTTTAAAATTATCAGAACTAATTGAATCTTGGTAAATAAAATAATTATTAAATAAATTATTTTCTCCCATTGCTTCTTCTATTTCATATGTCTGTATTTCCTGTTTTTCCATAGCAGACAAAATTCTAGATTGTGTTTTTAAAACTAATTCGCTATCATTTCTGACCTTAGATAAGTCCACATAAATAGGGAGAGAATTTCTAAAAAGACCAATTACATTATTGACATTACCAAAATCTCTGCCAGATACCGGTATCCCAACAACTTGTTTATCATTTTTCTCAATTGCACTAGTTGTTTTAAAATAAGCGGCTAACAATACCGAAAATAGACTAACGTTTTCTTTTGCAGAATATTTTTCTAATTTTTCTAGCAATGTTGAATCTATAGCAAGCCCGATTGAGCTTACTGTATTGCTTTTTATAGTAGCTGGTAAAACCTCTAAATTAATTGGTGCATCCTTTAATTCATTTACCCATTCTTGTAATTTCAACTGATGATTTATTTTTATCTGTTGGTTGTACCATTCTGAATAATCTGTATAATCAATAGTAGATTCTGGAACTTCTTGTTTGTTATATAGAGTTATTAATTGACTTAAAAATACTTTCATTGATTGAAAATCAAAAATTATATGGTGTGCATCAAATAACAAAATCGAATTATTAGAGCTACTTTGTAATAGCTTGATTCTAAAAAGGGGACCGTTTTTCAAATCAAAAACCTTAATGAAATTCTCTTTTATTTTTTCCCACTCTTCAATTGGAGCATGCTCAACCTCAATATTTTCCTGCATAAATGGATTTATAACTTGGAAAATTTGTCCTGCTTCCTCTATAAATTTTGTTCTGAAAGCTTCGTTTTGCTCAATAATTTTATTAAATGCAACGTTCAATTTTTCAATATCTATCACACCTTTTAAATGTAAACAAATATTTACATTTAACCCTGTTTCCAAATGACTTTTTGACATTTTATACATTCTAATTTGCTGTGGTGTTGCAAGATATCTATTCTTTACTTTAGATTTTACTATCTCTTTAGTGTTCTCACTAAAATTATTATTTGATAAAAAATTAGATAAACTATCAATTGAATTGTTTCTTAATATATCTGCCACTGTTAATTTCAAATTAAAAATTTTATTCAATCGTCCTGCTATCTCTGCAGCCGTTAAAGAATCACCGCCTAGTTCATAAATATTTCCTGAAAGATCTTTTTGATTTCCAAAAAGATCTGTGAATACTTCATTTAGTTGGTCTTTGATTGTTTTGTCTGAACTAGACTCAGTAGTATGATTTAAATAATCAGATATCCAACATGCCTCTTCCGCTAAATCCAGTTTTTCAACTTTGAAAGTAGAAAATTGTTTCTTGTTAAGTGGTCCCTTTTTTAAAACCATATGAGCATTTGTTCCCGAAAAGCCAAAAGAACTAACACCAATATAGGTTTCTTTACCCACTATGTCTTTATTTAGGTCATTGATATATGCTTTAGAATTTGAGAAATTTATATTTTGATTTGGATACATAAATCCAATATTTTTAGGAATTTTCTCATTATATAGTGACATCGCAGCCTTAATGATACTAATCAGACCCGACAATTCAAATAAGTGGCCTATATTATTTTTTACAGATCCGATTCCAATACTATTATCCCTCATAAAATTAAATGCATGATTGATTCCAGATATTTCTATTGGATCACCTAATTTAGTGGCTGTTCCATGAGTTTCAATATATAATTCATCAGAATCTTCCACCTCTATATTTTTCCATGCATCCATAATAACATTAGTCTGTGCATTAGGATTTGGAACTGTTAAACCTGATGTTTTTCCATCATGATTAACTGCCATACCACAGATTGTTGCATATATCCTATCATTATCCTCCATCGCTTTGGATTTGCTTTTTATTATGATTGTCGCAACACCTTCCCCTGTATAGGTACCATTTGCCTTATCATCAAATGCAGAGGAATTTTCTGAGTTATCCAAAATACCAATATCATTCTCTTCTGAATCTATCGGACAAAAATTAAGTTTAACTCCACCAACTATTGCTGCTTCACATTTTTTATCTTTAATTGAATCAACGGCTAGTGAAACAGCAGATAAAGAAGAAGAGCATGAAGAATCAATTGTAATTGCTGGACCTTTAAGGTTCAACAGATATGAAATTCTGCCAGAAATCATAGCTGACATATTTCCTATGTTAGAAATTCCAATTTTCTTGTTATCCAGTGAAGCGATTAGACTACCATAATTAAAAAGATAATCTTGTCCAAATGAAATAAAAGTTCCCCATTTTCTATTGTCTACTGTCTCTTTTGTATATCCAGCGTCCAATATTGCTTTGTATGCAGATGTTAACATTAATCTTGAATTCGGATCCATCAACATAGCTTCAGATCTCGGAATATTGAAGAAGTTATAATCAAATAAATCAATATTTTGTAGATAATTTCCTTTCCTAAAAATCAAATCTGTGAAATTATAGATGTTCCCAAATTCATTAGCAATCTTAATCCTTTTAGGGGACAGACTGCTAGTGAATTTTTCCCCAGCTAGTAAAGAATTATAGAATTCCTCTTTGTTTTGATTATTTCCAATATTTAAATCTATACCAATAATTGCATATTCATCCTCACTAGGATCGTTAATAGTGGAAGAATTTTCAAGTTTTGAAGTCCCATTTTTAAAATCAGGAATAATACTTTTTTCTTCAATTTTTTTCGCTAATTCCCCAATTGTTTCTAAACTATAAAGATCAGCAATTTCTATTGAATTAGGAAATAATTTATTAATTTCTGAATACACTCTGGTAATAAATATTGAGTCTAATTCTAAATCTGCAATCTGTGTATTTGAATTAATATCTAAAAACCCCAATTTTTGTTCTAATAGTGAAATTAAAATATTTTCCGTACTATCTTCTGATAGAAATGTTTCTTCATTACTATCTACCCAGAAATTTTTAATATGGAATTGTCTAGGTTTAATTGTTTTCCTTTCTCGATTAGGAAAAGGGCTTAAAATAATATGAGTATTAGTGCCACTCAATCCAAAGGAGTTAATTAATATTTTATAATCATCTTCAACTATCTCTCTGGCTTTATCTACTATGTAAAATGGAGAATCTTCATAATCTATATTTCTATTAGGATAAGAAAAATTTATAGTCGGTGGTATTATTTTATTCTCAATTATTTTAATACATTTAATTAATGAAGATATGCCTGATGCATCTATTGTATGACCGATGTTTGTCTTTACCGAACCTATTCCACAAAATTGCTTCTTGTCGGTGTAATTTCTAAATGAATCAGTTAAAGCTTTTATTTCAATATCATCACCCAAATGTGTTGCGGTTCCATGTGCTTCTACGTATACTGTTTTTTCTGGATTAAATGAACTTTTCTCCCAAAGCGATAATTGAAGTTCACTCTGGGCACGTCTATCTGGGGCAGTTATACTTATTGAATCGCCATCTTGATTGGATAACACACCATCTATAACACAATAAATATAATTTTTATCCTCAATTGCATCATCTAATCTTTTTATTACTACTGCTCCAACAGCTTCCCCCACTCCCGTTCCATCTGCTGCATCATCAAAAGTTCGTGTTCGTTCATCCTTAGATTCAATCCCTAAACTCACATCAACGTTTTCAGGATACATTAGAATATGTGCACCACCAACCAAAGCAAGATCACATTCGCCACACGAAATAGAATTAATTGCTTGATTTACCGCAAACAAACTAGAAGAGCAGGCTGTATCTATTACTACACTTGGTCCTTTTAAATTGAAATAATATGAAATTCTACTGGACAACATTGAATCCATATTTCCTGTACTAGAAATATCAACTAAATCTGGCCGAATAGTTTTTACGATATCAAAGTATTTGTAGTTAAGCATATTACTATTCCCAATAAAAACGCCTGTATGGGTATTTGAAAGTTCTTCCAAAACGCCTGCATCTTCAAAAGCTCTATAAGCCGTCATTAGTAACAATCGTTGCTTAGGATCAATTAATCGTGATTCTGCATCACTTAATTGAAAAAGTTCATTATCAAAACTACTAATATCATTCAAATAAGCTGCATGTCTATATGACTTATCCTCTTTAGAAATTTTATTTCCAAATTTTTTTACTTCATTCTTTCTTTGTTCAGGAAAATCTCTAATAAAATCTTTTCCTCTCAACAATTTGTTAAAAAAATCATCTACTGATTCTGACTCAGGAAAAAAGCCAGAAATTCCAATAATTGCATACTTATTATTTTTTTCCGATGTATCTTGGTAACTATCTAGAACAATATCATCTAAAATTCCCATTTTAGACCTCCAATATGAAAGTTTTCCTTTAATTCATTCTTCCTACCAATGATCTCACTTTCTGGAACAGATTTTAAGAGAAGTAACTTAGAAAAAAGTGTATCGTAGAATAACTGACAAGTCGAAACATCTACTATACTATCATTCGAAATGAAATCATCACATTTCTGCAAGAGATTTTGGTATATGTTTCTATATTCCTCGAAACCTTTTAAATCATCAGAATTATTTTTACTACAAACGGCAATTGATATAATTTTTTTTAAAAATTTCAAATAGAAATTTGATGAATTTTTTATATAAATATTTTCATAGTCTTCATCACAAGAACTAACAATATCAAAAACACTAGGGTAACTAGAATTAAAGAACTTCTTCAAGACAGGTTGCGTACCAAATTCAATAATATTTGTAATATTATTTTCTTTCATTTGATTAATAACCACATTCCATTGGACGGGCATCACTATCTGCTCTGAAAGAATACGAGTTAAATTATCTTCTTTATTATAAAATCTTCCTAAAGCACTACTAAAAACTCTGTCAATATTGTCAGAATTATAGTTCAATCTTATTTTCCCAAGGCTTTCACTTGCTTTTTTCATTAAATTACTATGAAATGCGCCAGCCACTTTTAATCTTTTAAAAGGTATTGATTTTTCTTGTAACTCAAATTCCAATTTATTTAAATTTTCTAGATTTCCAGAAAAAACAATTTGTTTTTTTGAATTATAGTTCGAAATTCCAACTTCAAATTGTTTTGATAACTTTTCTAGCAAATTAAGATCATTATGGAATACAGCCGTCATACCACCTAACTTATCAGTAGTACACTCTTCCATTGCTTTAGCTCGTTCATTTACATACAGTAACCCTTCGTCAAATGTAACAACATCAGCACATACTAGAGCTGTAATTTCCCCTAAACTATGTCCTGCATACATATAGAATTTATCTTGAACATCTCTTTTAAATATCTGGAAAAGTATATACGACGATAAAAAAGTTAGAATTTGGGAATTATATGTACTGTTTTGAACATCACCTTGAAAAAAGTCTTCACTTTTTTTCCCAATCGTATTCATGGCTTTGTTTAGAATTCTTTGAGCCTCAAGATTTTCTCCAATGAGTTTTCTGAATTTCTCTAACGACAAATTTCCTTGTCCAGGAAATATGGCTGCATTGTTTATCATACGTTCCTCCCGTAAATCTTAATTTAATCTCTCTGATACCTTAGCTACATTATCAAGTAGGACTTTAATGCTTGAATCTTGCAATTTGCAAGAATTAAATTTCGCTTTGAGTTCAGAGTTTTCTTCATTGAAGTAAAACACTAAGTCAGCTGTACTAAGTTTATACCGTTCTACTAAATTGGTATAACTTATCATAATTCCTCCATCACTAGTTAAGTTAAGTGACGTTTCAAATTTTGCTTGTTCAATTAATTCTGAAAAAGTAGTATCTAAATTTACTCTATCAAGTTTTAAATATTCTTTTCTGAATCTAATAATTTTTGTTGTCTCAGAATTATTGTTGTCACAATCATACGAAATATCAAATTTAGTATTAGTTATAACATCTAGTAATATAAGTACTAATGCTTCAAAAACAATTCTAAATTCACTTTTCTTAACTAATTTGACTGTTTCTTCTACCGTTTCATCACCAGATTTATTTGTCAAAAATGACGAAGTAAAACGAGCACCAATAACTTTTACTTTATTTTTCGATTCTAAAAAGTTTACAAGCTTATTAACTGTATTATTCTCAAAAACATCAATTATTTTTAAGCTGACTCCATATCTTTTTTCAATCTGTTTTTGAATACTAACAATATTTATAGAGTCTCCTCCAAGCTCAAAAATAGTACTATCATTTGAAAAATCATTTACTTCAAGAATGCTAGAGAAAATTTGTCGAATCTCTACTAGTAAGTACTCGTCATCCCTTTTTTCTGTTTCATCTAACTGTTGCTCAGATAATAAATTATCAGCTGATTCTAAATCATTCTTTTTATAACTTATGGCATCTGCTAATAATTTTTTCTTATCCACTTTACCATTTTCTGTAACCGGAATCTTTTCAACCTTATGAATTTCTTGAGGAATCATATATACAGGAAGTTTGTTTTTTATTTTTTCTATAATATATTCATACAAGTTAGAATTAATTTCACTCTGAACGAAACAAATAAGCTTACTATTACCACTTTCTGTACTATCAATAATCGCTACTACATCTTGAACATCACAATTATCTTTAATTACTTTTTCAATTTCCGGAAGTTCTACACGATAACCATTAATCTTCACTTGATTATCTAGTCTTCCCATAAATTCAATAGTGCCCTTCTTTCTCAGAATACCAAAATCTCCTGTCCTATAAACTTTTCCAAAATGCGAATGATTTACAAAAGATTCAGAAGTTTTTATAGGATTATTTAGATATTCTTCTCCTACGCCAACACCGCCAATAACAATTTCACCTAATACATCAACTGGACTGATATTTAAGTCTTCATCCATGATCCAAATTTTTTGATTACCCAGCGGATATCCGTACGGTATAGTTTTCCATTTTGCTTCAACTTTTGATATTGGATAATATATTGACCATATACTACATTCAGTTGCTCCACCTAAACTATACAAAGCAACTTCTCCTCCAAACCTATCAAAAATTTTATCTGGTAGATCCAAGGGAATGTAGTCACCACTCAACATAATAACTCTTAAAGAACTAAATTTTTCACTAATTTTATTTAAGGAATTTTCTGAGACTGAAATATTTTGAACTTTTATTTCATTCAATTCATAATCTTGCTGATTAGTTTCACTACCAAAAATAATACAATTTAGAAACATTTGATTAGCCGATAATGAGAGACGTTTTGCAATTAATTCACTATCTGCTGCCCCAATAACACAAGATGCAATTCCATTGATATTTGCAACTGTAGTAACATGCTGTCCTAAATATCCAGAATCAATTAAGGCATATTTATATCCATCACTACCATATTTTCTAATATTTGCTTCTAAATTATATACTAATAAAATAGTAAAACTTGAGTGTTCCGAGATTTTTTGATTACTATAATAATGTACATTGCTTTCAAGAGGACTATTATAAATTTTATAGATCGTATTAGCTATTGGATTATAATAATAAATACCCCCGCTTATTCCTTCAATTTTATTATTTTCGACAGAAATGTATACATCAATAGGATAAAGCCCTCCTGCAGATGGATAAAGATAATGAGAAGTATCATTGCTTTTAATTTTTCCTAGCGAGGATATAACCTTAAAGAATTTATTCATTGGTATTATGTCTTTTTCACTAAAACTTCTTGTGGACTTCCTACTTAGAATAAAATCAGGAAAATTATTATTTGATGGGAGATTTATTTTTTCATTATAATTACTAATGACAAACCTACTCGTAGAGCTACTCTTATAATTGTCATTAGCTTCCTTGTTAAATACTATATTTTCATCGATAAGATTGTTTAAGCTTGTCAGATTTTCGAACTCATCACCAATTTTACCTATATTAAAAATTTCATTATTGCTGTAATTTAAATACGCCTTCATAGTTGATGGAACACTATTCCAAACAGTTATTTTCTCCTGCTTAATAATATTGTTAATTTCCTCTAGATCTCTCCTATCATCAATAATATAGAGGCTTCCTCCAATAGCAAGAGAGCCAAAAATATCAAAGACAGATAAGTCAAAACTTAAGGAAGATAAAAGTATAAAGTTATCATTACTATTCAGTTTAAACCGTTTATTGATATCAATAATTGTATTTACAGCACTTCTGTGAGATACAGCTACCCCTTTGGGCTTTCCTGTACTACCAGAAGTAAAAATTACGTAAGCTACTTGTTCTTCGTCATTTTCTCCATCAACTTTTTCTAATTGTTCTATTTTATCAATGTCATTAATCATATATTCTATTTCTGCAACGTTTTTTATATATGTTAATCTCTCTGATGGACAATCTTTTTCAATAGGAACATAAGTATTACCGCTATATAAAATACTAATTAAATCAATAATAGTCTGACAATTACGTTCATCAACAATACCAATTTTTTGACCTTTTTTTCCAACTGTTTGTTTTATATCAGAAGCTCTTTGTTTGACTTTTTCTTCTAATTGAGAATATGTATAACTACAGTCTTTATCCTTAATAGCAATCTGATTTGGATATTTCTCTACTGTATTAAAGAATAGTTGTTCTAACCTGCAAGAATCATAGTCTAATGTAGTAGTATTATTATATTCTTGGATTATTAACTTATCACTATTGGGTAATTCTGTATCGATATTTTTCTTACCATTTAAAACTGAAGTAATATTTTTCTCAAAAACTTCAATGATCTTAAGCATAAACTCTTTAGTAAATTTTTGATTTGAATAATCCCAATTTATTAATACTCCTTCATGACTATTTGAAATTTGCATATCAATATATACTTGAGGAGTTTGGCTTATTCCGTACGTCAATTCTCCTAAATAATCAGCTGCTTGTTTTGTTGTCTCCTCTGAAATTAGACTAGTAACTACATAAGGAACAATTAAATTTTTTTTATACTTATTTGCATATGCCCTTAAAAAATCAATGCCATCAAATGAAATATTATCTATTGCTAAAAACAGATCATCTTGTACGGAGGTTACTTTTTCAATAAAATTATCCTCAACATCTTGATTCCGATTATCTAAAAATATGTTACTTGTAAAATCACCAATCAGATTATCAATATCTTCGTGTATATTTTTTCTATTAAAAACACTTAAATTAATTGTGAACTTTTTATTTTGACTCCATCTTTTCAAAGTATCAAAATAAATTTGTATAAAGAAGGCCGTAGGTGTAATATGGTTATTGTGGCAAAATTCTTTAATCAAAACCCAAGATTGTTTATTTAAAAATAGCGATTCTCTAGAAAAGGTATTCTCTACCGCAGCTTCTGCATCTTTGTCAATAATATGGGGAGATTCAGGAAGCTTGTCTAGTTTATTCAACCAAAATGTTTTGGCTCTCTCTTTATTTTCACTATCATCATTTGTATGTATAATATAATCCCTAAATGATATTCTAGGTTTTAATTTGCTAGTATCGGCTCCATTATAAGCCGCTAACCATTGACTGGCAAAAATCTTCATACTTTTGGCATCTGCCAATAAACCATCAATACTAATAAACAAAATAGTATATTTTTCGGAAACACATAAAGCACTAATATCGAACAGTGGCCATTTCGTGTAATCAAAAACTTGATGGCTTAACCTATCTCTTCTTCTTTCTATTTCTTTATCAATCTCTTCTTGGGTCGAACTACTCATGTCTAAAATGTTCATCTGATATTTTAATGTATCAGGGAGTATCTTTTGCTGTAAGTCTTCAGAAAAGATTGCCCTGAGCATACCTTGACTTGAAATAACTTTATTTAGAGCATTTGATAATCTTACAGGATCTAATTGAGTTTTAATTTCAAAATAACCATGTGTTCCATAACCGCCCATTTCAGAAAAATTATTTCTTCCTAGTAAATAAGATTCCTGAATATTTGTCAGAGGAAACCACTCATTTTCATTTTCCACATCATGTGTGACTTCATCATTTTTGATAAGTTCTAAATTCTCATTTTTATGCGACAGAATATTCAATAAACCGTTAAAGGTACAATTTTTAGAAATTTCTTCAATAGAAATATCTATTCCATAAATGTTTTTTACTTTAGCAGCTAGATTAATGAGCCCTAATGAGTTTAAGCCATACTCCATTAAACTTTCATCAGGATTACTTACCTCAACTGGCAAGATTTCACTTAAAATTTCTTCTAATTTTGAATCAAGTCGATTATCTGAATTCTGAAAATGCTGCTCTTTGGTTTTAATCGTTAATTTACTTCTGTCAATTTTACCACTGGTATTATATATAAAAGACTCTACATGTTGGAAAAGAGAAGGAACCATATAAATAGGTAGCTTAGTTTCTAATTCTCTTTTCACTTCAGAAACATTGATATTCCCCATATAAAAACATACCAAAGTCTCATTAAGTACTGTTACAGCTGTATCAATAATTGATGGGGCTAAATCAAATATTGATCGTTCAATCTCTTCGAGTTCTATACGATAGCCGTTAAACTTCACCTGATTATCATTACGTCCTCGAAAATATAGGTTCCCATGCTTATCAGTATTTACTAAGTCACCCGTTTTGTAGTATCGTAATCCATTTAAATAAAAAAAGTTTTTTTGATTCAAAATATCTCGATTTAGATATCCGACTGATAAACCTTTTCCAGATACACATAGTTCACCACTATCATCAATCAGAAGATTATCTTGGCTTATATTTCCAATAGGGATTTGATTAGAGTCTAATTCTTTTAAGTCTTTTGCTTCCCACAAGCAAGCACATACTGTACATTCAGTAGGTCCATATGCATTTATATATCTAGTTTCTTCTAAATTGATTTTTTCAAGCAATTTTTTATGGGGTTCAGAACCAGCAGTAATCAGTAAATCAAATTGAGAAATTACTTCTTCACTAAGCAATTCGGAATAAGATGGAGGTAAGGTGGCAACAGTCACAGAATGATCTTTTACGAAAGTCTCAAATAAATTTTTATCTTTATCACTGTCTAAAAATATGGCTAATGTAAGACCGTTCGTTAAGGCCATTGAAATTTCCCAAATAGAAGCATCAAAAGAAATGCTAGCGAATTGTAAAATTTTATCATCTTTACTCAACTTCAAATGTTCATTGAACAACTCTTTTAAATAACTAAATCCTTTGTTCGATATTTGAACACCCTTAGGTTTTCCAGTACTACCAGATGTATAAATTATATATGCAATTTTTTCATTACTATCATTTTCTCTTTTGCCAAAATAATTAAAAGTAAGGTTTATATTATCATCTATTTTTAGATAATCAACAACTGTTAAATCATCATATTTATAGTCAGTTATAATTCCATTCGCTTGACAATCATTTTGAATAAAATCTATTCGTTCTTTTGGGTAAGTAATATCTATTGGTACAAAAGTTATTCCAAGTTTAGACAATGATAAAATCGTAATAATGTACTCTGGACCTCTACTCATATGAACTATTACCTTAGATCCAGGAAGTAATCCTACTTGTTCTATCTTCTTACTATAACTATCAACTCTATTAAAAAGCTCTTCATAAGTTATATTACTATAGTCCGTTTCAATTGCTATCTTATTTGGCTGGTCATTAAATTTAGAAACTATATCATAAAAACTATATTCCATTATTTTCTCCTTTATCCTCTAAAAAAGAAAGCATCTCATCAAGACTTCTTTCAAATTCTAGAATTATATCCTGAATTTTCTTTCCGTTGTAACACTGAGATTTACTTTCAAATCCAATCGAAAAATTATTATCCCCTTTAATATTTACGAGCAGTGATAAACTATATTTTGCTTGAACCGTGTCTAAAATGTCTATTGACTTAAATTTAATTCCTTCATTTTCAAATTCTAGTTTTTTGTCATGGTTATAAACATACATCCAATCCATTATATTATTTGCGTATTCACCACAGTACGCTTTGTACATCGAATCAATTTTATTAAATGGATACTGACAGTGATTAACTAATTCATTAACCTTTTCCCCTATTTTATTAACAAATTTTAAATCATTTGAAATATTATTTTCTGAAACAGATAATGGCAGTGTATTAAAAAATGGTCCAATAATTTTTGAAGTAACTTCATTTGACCTAGTTGAAATTGTAATTCCTATCGTATTGCTTGATTTATGTGAGATATTATTTTTAGTTAAAAACAAAGCTGACAATAATAAGGTGCTAACGGTCACGGATGTTGCTTTAGAAACTTTTAAAAGCTTAGCTATTATCTTTGAGCTTATGTCAATAGGGTAATATTTTGAAATTTGTACATCATAATTCTGTACTATATCATTTGAAAGATTACCTAAACTTTGAATTTCATTTTTCCAGAATTTCTCATCTTCAATATCATCTTTTTCATCGATTGAATTTAAATAGTCAAAATAGTCTACCTCAGAAGGTTCATTTTCAATACCATTTAAAAAGTCTTTTAGATTTTTTGTAAATAGCTCACGTGATTCTCCATCAAAAATAGCGTGGTGAAAATCGAAAATTAAAAATCTTTTATTTTGTAGACTAATATAATTACAACAAAATAGATTCTTTTCTACATCAAAATCCGCTAAAGAACTTTTAATAATATCATTTAAACTTCCGCTACTCATCTCTTTTCTTACAATATCTATTTTATGGTTGTTAATTTTAAAAATAATCTCTCCATTTTCTATTAGTAAACAACTATGTAGTATACGTTGAGTCGAAATGAATTTTGAAATCTTATCCAAAATTTTATTTTCATTAACTTGAGTTACTCCCCTGAGCTCAAAAACTAAAGGAGAATTATATTTATATTTTATATGATTAAATTTTTCATCGAAAAATATACTTTTTTGAACTACAGAAGCTTTCACTGAAGATAAGTTGTTGTCTTTGGAAATTTGTAAATCATTCTCAGATTTATGACTATTGTTTAACACTTCTACCAGAGACTTCATACTTAATAATTCTGAGACTCTTATATTTTTATTCCTTTTCTTCATGTAATTTACCAATTTCATGGCTGAAAGCGAGTCTCCTCCATTTTCGATAAAACTTTGACTAAAGTTTATTTCTCTTATTAATAAATCCTCGATCTCTTTTTGTACATCCAAATCAATGTTATCTAAATTAATTTTGTCATTATTGGCAGAAATATTTGATACTTCTTTTCTAAATTTTTCAGCAAGAATTTTATTATTTAATTTACCATTTACAGTAAGAGGTAACTCTGAGATATTAATAAAATATTTAGGAACCATGGCAGATGTCAGCACTTCTGAGAGAGTTTTTCTTAGTTTAGAGTCATCTATTTCTGGGCTCGTATGGAAACAAACCAATGTATTATCAATAACACTAACAATAATTTTTATGTTTTTTGAATTTAAAATATTTTGAATAACTTCCTCAATTTCACTAATTTCAATTCTCTGTCCATTAATTTTCACTTGAGAATCTTTCCTACCAATGATTATAATCTCAGACTTGTAGTTATAATATCCAAAATCACCAGAACGATACAACTTTTCCCCGTTAAGCGAATTTAAATAGAAAAAGTTCTTTTTATTTAGTTCTTCACGATTTATATAGCCATTCGCTACCCCTTCCCCACCTACAATGATTTCTCCAACTTGCATAGGAGCACAAACATTTCCAAACTGGTCTAAAATATATGTACTAGATCCAGAAATACTTTTTCCAATAGGTATTGATTCTTTATTGCTCCTACCTATTATTTGAATTGTGGATAATACACTATTTTCAGTTGGACCATAACCATTAACAACTGTTATATTTTCATTTGAATAATAAATATTTTCTATCAACTTATTCTTGACTATCTCGCCACCGGTTATTATGAATTTAATATGATTAAATAATTCATTATCATAAGAAAAAAGTTCCTGAAGTAAGGTAAATGACATTATTGAAGCAAATTTACGATCAGATTCTAAAATTTGTGATAATTTTTCTATATCGAATATATAATTTTTAGGGATAATTTCTAAAGTCTTTCCACTAGTTAAAGGTAGCCATATCTCCAATTCAGAAATGTCAAATCCTAAAGAATTTAGCTGTAAGAACGTATCATATCCATCAGATAATTTTTCTAAATTATTATCGTTAATTAGTCTTATTATTCCAGCTTCTGGTATCATGACTCCTTTCGGAGTCCCTGTAGTTCCAGAAGTATATAAAATGTAAAGAGGAGTAGGATCGCTTGAAGTACTATTTAGCTTATAGTTTGGATTAATTTTTAATTCATTATGATCTATATAATAACTACAATTTGAGTCTTCTAAAATAAATTTCTGCCTTTTTTGAGGGTATTCTGGATCAATTGGCACATAAGTTATCCCCATTTGCACTAATGAAAGAATATTAATAAATGTATCGAATTCTTTATATCCAATTACTCCAATTTTATCCCCTTCTTTGATAATGTTCTTTAAATAAGTAACTCTATTTTCTATCAATTTAAATAGAGTTTCATAGGTAATTGTTGAATGACCTAATCTTAAAGCGATGTTATTGGGAAATTCTTTAGAAATTTCCATGACCCTATCTATTAATGATAAATTGACGTTTTTGTCAAAATTGTTTAATGACTTACTTTCTCTTTCAATTATTTTGCTTATAAACTCAGGCTTTGCTATCTGAATTTTTGATATCTTTTCCACAGTTTCACAATGAATAATATTTATTGTAAAGTTAAAGAAATTTTTGATTAACGAATTGATTTTCTCTCTAGTGTATATTCTTTTATTATAAATAAGCTCTAACTCATTTTTCTGATTTTTGAATCTTCTGTAAATTATACTTATCGGAACTGGTAAATAGTTCGGTGTTTCTTCCTTTACAACTACCTTAGAATCCTCAACCAAGTAATTCATATTATCTACATAATAATTAAAACTCCATTCAAACAGGTTTTTTCCATTTGCTTTAAGATTATTTATTAATTCATTATAAGGATATCCAGAATGTTTAATATCTTTTAGAAAATTTCTCTTGATACCTTTATAAGCGTCGATAATGCTTTCTTCACCAGACAAAGAATATAAAAATGGGACTGTACTTGTGAACATTCCAAAGCTGTTATAAAAACGTTTATTTCGCCTGTTATAATAGGGAACCCCCAATATCCCATTTTTTTCGTCAGTAATTCTATATTTGTAAATACATAATAACGTTATCAAAAAGATATTTTCATTTAAGTGATTTTTCCTTAGGAACAATTCCCATCTTTCCAAATAGTTATCATCTAAACGAATTAAAATTTTCTCCGACGAAGGATTTTCAGGGATGCTTTCAAATGAATTTTTACAGTTATATAATCTATTTTCCCAATATACTTTATCCTCATTAAATTTTCCAGTATCTTTCAAATATCTTTGTTCTTCTTGTAAGTATTCAATATACTCTGTTCCAATATTAAATTCATGCCCATTATAAATATCAAAAATGGCTCCTGCAATTAATCCTATTGAATATGCATCTACAATCGAATGATGAAACATTACAAATAGTTGACCACCATCTTCATTTTGGTAAACTCCAAATTTAAATAAAAAATCTTTGTAAATATCAAATTTGGAATTTAAACAGACCCTTTTATAATTTTCAAATTCTTTTTTGTCAAAAAAGATGTTCACTATAGAGTCATCAAATTTAAAATCACGATATTTCTGAATGATTTCGTCATTTTTCAATAGAAAAGTTGTTCTAAAGATCTTCGAAGAATTAAGAACCGAAACAACTGCATCGATTAATTTACATAAATTAAAAGGTGTAGAAATTTTGTAAAAACCTCCTTCATTTGATATTCTTGGTTCACAATATATTTCTTCAGTATATATAATTCGTTTTTGTGCATTTGTTAAGTTATAATCTTCCATTTTAATCTCCTTATTCATTAAAACTAATACTAAAAATAACATTCACAAATGTTTCAATGTATTTCTCTTTTTCATCCTCACTATCAAATTTTGAAAAGCTAGGGTAGGAATTTTGAATTAAATTCATAATCATTTTCGCTTTTAGTACAGCTGAATCTTCTTGTAATTCTGGATTAATAACTGTTAGTATCTCTACAACAATGGAAACCATCTTTTGATTAAAATAAATCATTAATTTTTGAAACTCTTCATCTTTTCTAGAAAGTAACAGAATATCACTATTTAAAAAATGATTTTCCCAATTATTATCTACTCCATTAATTAGAAATTCTTTGAATTTTATTTCTGAACGAATATTCTTTCCTGTAACTTCTTTTCGCAAGACTTCCATTTGCTTTAAAGAATAGTTAAAAAATATCTTGATTAATTCTTTAAAAACATCTTCCTTACTACTAAAATAATTATAAAAAACTCCCACAGAAACTCCTGCTGCTTTTGTAATCTCTTTTGTTGTAATAGAAGTTATGCTTCTATCTTTTAAGAGAGCATCTGTAGCCTTTATTAATTTTTGTTTATTATCATCTTTTGCCATAGTTATTACCTCAAAATAATTTTAAATCTTATAAATGAATTATAGTTCATTTATTTTCTATTTGCAAGAATTTTGTGAACCATGGTTCATATTTCAACTCAAAATTCTTTATATATGAACAAAAAATCATTGAAAAAGCTGTTTATATATATTATAATGAACTCATAATTTAATAGAACTAATGGCTTGAGGTATCATCATGAAAATTTTTTGTCTCCCATACGCTGGTGGCTCATCATCAATCTACTCCTCTTGGAAAAATTTATTTAGAAATTGCACTATAATTCCAATAGACTTACCTGGTCACGGCATGAATATAAACATGAATCTATTGGATACATTTTCTAAAAATCTTGAATTTCTTTACAATAAAATTATCTCCGAAATCTCTGATGCAGAAAAATATAGTATCTTTGGACATAGCCTAGGCGGTCTATTCACTTATGAGATTTGTAAAAAAATTGAACAGTCAGAGTTTAATAATCCTGATAAAATTTTTATTTCAGCAACCAAACCACCAATGTATAAGAAAAATTATGATTTAGAAACGGATGCAAAGTTAAAAGACATCTTAGTTGAGTATAATGCTACACCTAAAGAAATTTTAAACAATGAAGAAATCTTTAACTTTTTTAAGCCTATAATATTAAACGATTTCAAAGTCTACAATGACTATGAATTAAGTGACCATGATCAACAGATAAAAACCAAGACAATTATTTTTTATGGCACAAAAGACTCCATTTCGTATGACGAAATAAACAAATGGCAATTATTATGTGCAAACGACATTAATTATTACCCAGTCGAGGGAGATCACTTTTTTATTACTTCAAATTTGAGTCAAGTATCAAAAATAATTAACAACATGATAAATTAGAGGGTGTAACTAATGTTAATTTTAATATCTGATATATCCAAGTCAGATTCTCAAATCATTGATTATGATTTTTTAAATAAAATACCATCGTATAGATTAAAATCTAAAAATAAAAGCGAAATTCAAAGATCAATTAATTCATTAAAATTACTTAAAATTGGGTTAAGTGAATTTGGAATTGATTTATTTGGAGAGGGTTTAGTATATAATGAATTTGGAAAACCAAGTTTAAGCAGAAAAGATATCTTCTATAGCATTTCTCATTCAGGAAAGTATGTTACATGTGCTATTTCAAATAAAATGGTTGGAATAGATATACAGAAACATATCGAAAAGTTTGAGGAAATTATATCTTTCTTTAGCACTTCTGAAAAGGAATACCTAGCTAGTATATCTCTCCATAGATTATTAATAAAAGAATTTTTCAAAATTTGGACAGTTAAAGAAAGTTATGTAAAATTTTTAGGTAAAGGGCTATATAAAGAATTAGATTCTTTCTCACTTTTTCTTGATAAGAAAAAAATAATTGATGGAGATAGAATCCTTAAAGATATTTTGTATAAAAATTTTTCTATCTCTGAAGAGTATACTATGTCTGTTGTAGCTAGTTCTGATGATAGCTACGAAATTAGATATGTTGAAGTTGAAAACCTAATATCTCTATAAAAAATAAAATCCCATTATACATTAATACTCTGAACTGTACAGCGGGGATTCTTCTACATATACTATAAAATTTTCTGAAAGAACTTCATCAACTACTCTGCCTATAATTTTAGGACATACTCTGCATCCGCGAACATGTCAAAATATTTATTATCGAGAAAAACTAAGCGGTAAGCCATTTTGCGAACGATAAAGTTTAGTTTCTCGATATGGGTACGTTTAGTTTATTCAAAAAAACATAACTTGTTTCATCATGTTCAAATTCTATCTCATATATGTATTTAATTGCGAAGACTTCTCTACTTTTCCACTCGTCAAAATTTGTTTATTCTAGAGAAATATCTTCTTGAAATTTTAGGTCGGTATGTTTTTTTGTGCTGAGAATTTTCACAAGTGTTTCTAACCTTCTAGTCAATCCCTCATACTCATCAAGATAATAACCTAGCTCCTCTTGCAGCACTTTTATTTCCTCGGTCACTTGTTCTAGTGTAATTGATTCTGTCAAATTTAGTTTTGAAAAGTCATACCTTGCTAGTTTTCGACTATTCGGATTATCTCTCTTTAGGTTGATAAGCACTTCCGCCATCTTATTCAAGGTGGCGATTTTTTCATTGGTTTGATTCAGTTTGATATCTAGCTCAGCTATTTCTGCGACTAGTTCGTCTTTAATGTCTTGGTATCTTTTGTCTGTCTCTGTTAACTCAATCAAGAGGTTAATCTCAGAAATCTTTTCTTGAAGTCGCTCAACAGTCGGTCTTCTGTATGGTATTACTCGACTTTCGTTGGTTAGCTGTCTAATCAAGGTTCGTCCTTTTATATACTGATTCTTATCCGAATGTTCTTTGTTATAGACAAAGTATGAGGTGGTCTCACGGATATAGACTTTATATTTTGTCTGATTCTCTTCTTCAAGAATATCTAATTGATAGTTGGGAATGAAAATAAGACCGCTCTGCTTTATACCAAAAGACACCTTAATATAAACACCCTCATCAACTAGCTTCTCTATTTGGTGCTCTGCAAGTTCCACTTCAAATTCGTGGACGGCATCTCGTTTTTCCTTAAGTGTCTCAAAGGCTTCCTCAATGTCTTCAGTGGATACTTTATCCTTATCTCGTTCTTCTTGAAAAGCGTGGTACTGTTCCCGTAAATTATCTAATCCTTCTGAATCCCCGACTTCCTTATTTTTAAAGTAATCTTGAAAAAAATTGACATCATATAATTTCTTATCACTTATTTTTTTATGACCCAAACTTATCTTTTGATTATCTTCTTCCAGGATAAAAGTTGCATTTTTGTGCTTTAAGTCAACAGTTAGATTCAATTCTTTCGCTTTTAATAGTAGCTCCTCTAATGAATTAACACAGTTCAACAGAAATTCTAATCGACTTTCAATCTCTTGCTTGGCAAAATGTGTACGAAAAAATTCTTTATCATATAAATCTCGTTTACTGAGTTGGCGTCCTCGAATTGGCTTTGTCATGGCTCTATCTGTCATCATGAATCGACTATGCTTCTGACTAAAATCAATATGAACATGTAACTGCACCGCTTTTTCTAAAAAATCATCAAAGGACTTTGAGTGCTGCATCAAAAAATAAAGACGTTGCTTTAATTCAAATTTATGACTAGACTGCCTATATTTTTGATAGTCTCGATACGAGTAACGCTTCTCGATAATTTTTGCCCCTGCCATTTTAGAAATGCGGTCTGAAACCATACGAAGGTTGCGTTCCAAGGCATAATTCCATATCAACTTTTTATCTGAATTACGATCAATGGCGTTGATTAGGATGTGATTATGAACATGATTTTTGTCTGTATGAGTTGCCACGATAAAACGAAAACGGCCTCCTGTTAATTCCATCATGGTCTCATAACCAATGCGGTTAATTTTTTCAGGTGTCAGATTATCCTCGGGAGAAAATGATTGGATGAGGTGATGGGCATGGATATTTTGTTGATGTTTTTCTTGTCGGTCATTTCTAAATTCGTACAACTTGTCGTTATTGGTAAAATTGACATTGTACATGTCAACCATTTCTTCATAGCTAGGAAAATCTAAGTAATTACTCATGCCAAAATCAGATACCAATTTCAAATTGCCCGTTTTATCGGGATTGAGGATATACTTAATCAAACGCCTGCGATATTTTTTTCCGTGCGTCGCAAAATGTTTAGTGACTACCATAGAACTCCTTCAGTCTTTTCACTTCCACTTGAAATTCTTTCTCTACTCCAGTAATCAACTCACTAACTCCCTTACTTAATTCTTGTAACTGTTCCTGGGAAATCAGATGACTTTGATTGATGGCACGCGCAATTTGATTGATGTTATTTCCAATCCGTCTCAATTCAAAACCTAACTGGTCATAAGTTTCAGTGTTAATTGTGGCAAAAGACATATTGGGATTAAGCAACACTTTTCTGGCATAGACCGAGAAATTTTGACAGTGACTCTTAGCAATTCGTTCATTCAATTGATGTAATTCTGAATCTGTTAGAAATACTTTTTTGAGATTGGTACGATAACGATAGACCATAGTAGTCTCCTATCTCATGTATTTTTCACGAAACTCACGACTGAGTGGCTGCACTTGATTGACTTCCGCAATCAATTCTTGAACGCAGGTCAATAAGATTGACACGTGCTCTTGAGTCACTTGATGATTCTCTCTTGCGACAACTAGAACTTCATGCACATCTCGACTAATTTGTTCCAACTTTTGAGACTGCCAAAGGGAAAAACAACTTTCAAAAATTCTATCCTGATAATTCTTTTTCAACAAATTTTGACGAAGAAATTCTGAGAAACTATCCACTTTTTGTTCCCTCATCATTTCTTTTATCTGTTTTTCTTCTTGTCTCGTGATTCTAAATTGCTTACGGATTAACTTAATTTCTTGTCCCATCCTACTATCCTTTCAACATTATATTTGTCTGACAGTGTCAGGCTGCCTCACATTGTCAGTACGATTCCTAAATACCTCAGTAGCTTCTTGTTCGGTCTTTGCGAGCTCAGGCATTGTGGTCACAATACCCAAAAAATCATATCGCCAGCCGACCAAAACTTTCCAGTTTTAACAGCCAACGATAAGATAACTTGGTGGCTTCGCCCCCAACCCCCCAGTAGAAAATCAAGTCTTGATTTTCTTAGGAATGTTATTAGGATAACAAGGATGATTTGGAAAAGTTATCACAGTATGAAAAATGAGAGTAAGAAAAAAGAGAGCTGGGTAGCTCTCGGAAACTATCTTAAATATTTAGCAAAATACTCTTTAAAAATATACGGTTCTAAATTCTTTGAAGAAAAACCTTTAGATAGTTTAATACATTCTTTTGCAGTCCCTTTCCCTGATCGAAGATAAAATTCTCTAATAGTTTGAAGTAATTTACCTGCTTTGGAATGATACTCTTGATTTGTCATCTCTTCTAACCGATTATCGACCGTTAAGGCAAATATATTTCCATAATATAAATTATCTGCATATTTAGATCTAGTCATATAATCCTGAATATCATATAACATAGATTTCATATTACGATAATTAGGTGCACCTACTAATGCTCTACTCGCTCTATTTATACCATCAACATAGCTATATGCATCATTTAAATTGTTGAAACTCCTGAATCTCTTGGAATCAAAATACTTATATTCTCTATCTAACTGTGATTTTAATGCTCGTAGGATAGCTAAGGCAGTATTTTCATCGTTATTTTTTATTGCGGTATAGGCTTTCTCAACTTCATCATTGTAAAAATCAATATGTTGATTAATTTCGGAGCCTAAAATACCTGTAATATCAAATTCAAGTAAATTATTTTCTAACATAATAATATTCCTCCTTACTAAATTTAACTCAGTAAATGTCTTTAATTTACTCATCAACTAAAGACAAAACATCAATAATATCATTTGGTTCAAAAAAATCTTGTGCTTTTTGAATAATCTGACTATCATTACTCGGCATGTAAACAATTAAATTTTTCATTGCTCTAGTAATTGCAACATAGAATAACTTCTTAGTTCTTTTTTGGACATTCTCATTAACTGAACCTTTACCAAATAGGCTATTAAAATTATATTGATTCCATTTTCCATTATCTAATAAAACTAAAACATTATCATATTCACTACCTTTAACCTTATGCTGCGTTATAACAGATACATATTCTCTGAGATAAGCAATACTATTTACATATTCTTGAAATGGCATTATCTTAAGTCGTGACCATAAATAATGTCCCCTACTTTCAATAAAATTAGTAAATAAGTCATCCTTTGAAATTAATCCACTTTCCTCTGCAAGTTCTATGACTTTTCCAATTGTAATATCATCAACAGAGATTTTTGTCATAACTTTAGATAGACTAATTTTATCTTCTGATGAAGTTATATTAAATTTAGTGATACGTAAGAATTCATTATGCTTACCTGTTTTATACAGCTCTAATAGCTCATAGATTAAATCTAACCTTTTTAGAATCCTATCCCTATCTGTGCCCGCTTCATATCTACTACTTAATCCATTTAATTTATAAGCTAACAGCGATTCTTTATTAACTTTACTCTTATTACTAACTTCTTCAAACGAGCACGTCTTAATTTCATCGTAAAAAGCCAAAAGTTCTGGGATGGAATTAACCACATCAATTATTAATGGACCTCCCTTTCCGACAGCTATTTTAGCTTCTTCTAATAGTTCTTCAAACGTTTTTCCTTTATCAGCTATCTTATTTTCATTGATTTTTTTCTTTATACCTGTAATTAATTTCACAAATAAATCAGTATTATATAATTCAAATAACTTAGAGAAACCTGCCATTTCTGCATTAAGTTTATGTGTCAGACGTAATTCTTTTGTTTTTTTAGCTATATCAAATTCTAAAGCTTTATATAGTTTACTATTTCTAAGAACATCAAGTTGATTAATATCGTTCCCGTAGACAAATTTCACTGTTCCAGCAATGACACTCCCATCGTCCATATTGGGAGCCGTATCATCGTTGGAGGGAGTTTGAACTAAACCATCATTTCTAACTTTATTGGCTAAATCAATAACTTTTTTAGGATTACGACGATTTTGAGTTTTTTGTATCTTTGCCAAATTATAAGAATTTAAGTCTCCTACCCCTGAATCATAAATAGCTTGCATAGAATCTCCAAAAAAGCCTACAACATTTTTCTTAGTACTCTTTTGAAGATGCTCTAATAATATTTTCACAATTAGTGGACTTGTATCTTGATATTCGTCAACAAAAATATAGTTTGCAGTATCCGCTAAAACATCACATAACTTCTTATATTTTGAAAACATTTTTTCGGCAACTATTAGAATATGGTCATGACTTATTTGGACTTTATTTTGCTCTGTTATACTCATAGAGTACCATTCAGCATAGTCAACACGGACATCATCAAAGTAATCAAGTGAAATACTTTCTTCTTCAATTACATCCTTTGGTGAAACAAATAACTTTTGTGAATCATCATTTATTAACTCAACAAGACATTCTTTAATCTCTTTTTGGAAATTTCCAATGATATGCCAGATAAACTCATGAATTGTTGATACCCATAAATTATCATTAATTATTCGTGATTTAATTTCTGCAACAGCATTATTAGTATAGGTAATACATACAATTGATTTTTTAGGTTCTTCAATCGATATTTTTTCAATAATTGAAATTAGCGAATAAGTTTTACCACTTCCAGCACCGCCTTCAAGAATAAAATTTTGACTTTGTTTTATTGCTTCAAATACTTTTTCTACTTCTGGCTCTACTGTTTTCGTAACCATAATAATCCCTCCGAAATATATTTAGGTACTTTCCAAGTATTTTCTTCATCTTCAAAGTATAATAAACTTGATGCAAAGGCAGACTTTTTGTTCACTTTATTCCTAGCAAATGTATAGAAATCTTCTATTTCATAATCATCAAAGTTTTTTAAAGCTTCATATTCAATAAGACCATCTTTTTGTTTAATAATGAATTCTTTATTTAAACCGATAAAGGAATCTTCAAAACTAGCAGGCTGATAACCATTGTTATCTTCGGGAATTTGATATGCAATACGGATTCTATTATCTGGTGTTATTTTTTCAGCAAAACTTTTTTGAGTTACTGTTGAAAAAATTCCATCTCCTGAAATATTGAAGAAACTTTTAAGAGAAGTATTTGACGTAGATGTAGCATTTACTGCTGAACAAGCGATAAAACGATTCTTTTCATTTTTATTTACAGGATCAATATCAGTAATTATCAATACTTTTATCCCTAAAAAGTCAAAAAATTTCCTAAACACTTGTGAATGAGCACCTGTTTCAATGATTGAAATGTTTTGAGAAAGTAATGGCATTATATTTGAACCTTGTTCTATTGGAGTTGCTATATCCACTTTTTGCATCATTGTTGGCAGTAAAATTCTTTCCGTGTCACCTTCAATACAAATGACTTTATCAGCAAAAAATAGTTCACTACTATTGAGTGTCAAATACTGCTTAACAAATCTGTACCCAAGTTTATCATCTTCATATTCTTCTTTCAATGAATTAAAAGCCTTTGATATAACTGTGCCATTATCACGCTTAAAATAAATTAAATCATCAAAGTTGCAATCAGACACTATGTGTGATGAATGAGTGGTAATTAAAGTTTGAATACCACTAGTATATCCACTTGCTTTTAGTTCATCATCATGTTCCTTCAGCAAACCTTTAATATTCTTGATAAAAACATATTGCAATTGTGGATGTGTATGCGACTCTGGCTCCTCAATATAAACTAAATTAATATCAGCAGGATTATTTTTGATATCTGCCATCAACGTCTCTATTTCAAAAATCATCCCATATAGATTTAAATATCCCAAACCATTGTATGTTTCTGGTAATAAACTATCGTCATGCCTATAGTATAGTGTTGTATTATTACTCAAAATGTCTTTCTCAGAAAGAGATGAATGAATTTCCAACTCTGATTCACTATCATTTCCACCAAATTTTTTTACTCTTTCAAAGATCGAGGTGAAAACCCCATCGTCTTCACCATCACCACTATATGCCTTGGTTAAAGCTTCATCTGCCTCTGTAATTGCAGATTGAAGTAAATTTTTTGTAGCATTGTCAATATCATCACCATTATTTGATTTATAAAATAGATTTGATGTTTTAGATAATGAATGATTATTTTCTTTATTTGATACTTCTCGATTAGCTCTAATCCCTCTTATTTTAATAAGTTTATGAATATCTTTCATTTCAAGTAAATCAGACTTTTCTTCTGTCAATTTCTGTGTATCAGGATTATATCCCCGTGAGTTAATCTGCATCTCAAAAAATTTACTCATGCTCTTCTTCATAAATGACTCAAATTTTGAAAAATCATCTGAAAAATTGCTTATTTCGGTATTTAAGTCATGAAGTCTCGAAATAGGGACTATATACGAAAAATCAAGAATAATATAATTATTATCAGGATTTAAATCCATCATAAGTGGCTGGATGTTTTGATAAGAATCTTCTTCTGAGTACTGAATCCAAATTTGAAGGTTTATTCCTAAAATAGGTTCTAATTCCGAGTCAGGGGTATACGCAACCTTTTTTATATTTTCAAAAATTACTTTTCTATGATACAAATTTATATCTTCCCAGGTTAAACTAGAACTTTTATTGATTATCTTTTCCAATACAGATAAAACTGAGGTTTTACCGCAATTATTTTTTCCCACAATTAATGACAATTCACTCTTCAACTCTAAAGAAAAATCCTTCAATAAACGATAATTTTGAACATTAATTTTTTTTATTTTCATAAATTCTACTTTTTTTCATTTCCAAAAACTCCATCAACAATTCCTGTCCTACCTTCATCATCTCTTCCTCCACCTTGCTCCATTTTCCGAAGAGGCATTCTTGTAGTACTTCTGCTGCTGAACCATCATCAATTTCAGAGTCATAGACACACCGTCTGTCTCTCTGGTAAATTTGAATCTCATCAAAGAGTTTATCAGTTTCTAACTCTCGTAAGTTATCAACTAAATGCTCTACAATACCATCGTGATGTTCTTTAGGGGTTGCTCTAGCTTGATTTGGATTTACGGCATAGACTTCCTCGTAACGAATTAAGGTGCTGAGATAGCACAATTCAGGCTTAGTTGCTATCAATGCTAGTGAGACTTGGTAGCCTCGTGATTTCAATAGCCGAGCTGTTTTTCTTGGTACTTCTGTCGTTCTCAAAGTTCCTTCGATTAACAAATGATAACCTTGTTTACTGAGTTCATCCACAAGCTGTTCCACCATTTTTCCTGCAAAGCCTTTGGTATAATCCACGCTATCCTTACCATACTTCTCTTGCAATGCTAGATAATTCGGGTGTAAAGAACGATAGCTGTCACCGTCAATAATAATGATATTGCCTTGGAACTCTTTCTGCTTGATACGGTGTATCGTTGTCTTACCTGCTCCGCTTTGCCCACCAAGTAAGATGGCTTTTGGGGTTACTGATGTCGTTTTACCACGAGTTAAGGAACGAATAGTTCGTCTTAAGGCTAACTCAAAATCATCCTTGCTAAATTCTTCTAACAGCATTAAGACACCACCTGATGACGAGCTAAATCCAGCATGCGCTCAATGCCGTCTAAATAGCCATTATAGCGCTCGACTTCTTCAAATCTATCAACAAGATAAACCTTTGTATTGATTAGATCAGACAAGTCATCACTCATTAAAATCCAAGGATTTGTTTCATCGTCAAAGGTAATGCCCTGACTATCTTGGTAACGGTAAAGCTGAGCTAAAATCGCAGCACCACGCTCTTTGATAACTTCAATTTTTAAAGTTAATTGATAATCTTCCACTGGTGTTAACATTTTTTCTTCTCCTACAATATCAACATATGATACTTTAAATTTCTGACAGATACGGTCTATGAGCTCTGTTGATAACGAGCTTGTCCCATTTTCATAACGGCTCAAACTATTTCGAGAAATTCCAACAATCTTTGCGAATTCTGGTTGTGTTAAATCATGGGTTTTACGTAACGATTTGATATTATCTCCAATCATTGCTAATGTCCTCCTATTAGTTACTTTTATTATAACACAAAAAGCGAATAACGCACCATTTTTGGTGCGTTATTCGCTTTTTGGTTTCTTCGCCTGCCTAAATTGCTCTATCCGTTTTTCGAGTTGCTCAGTCTTCAATTTATTCTTAGCTTCAGTTATGGTCTCATCTAATATAGGCTCCTTTAGCAATATTTCAGGAGACTTTTTTTCATCTTGGATAGTTTGACGTGTAGCGTCAAAAACGACATCTAATAATTGGTTGACCTTATGTAAGTCCGATTCAGACATTCCTGATAACCGATGAATAAGACGCTTAAAAGTATCTTGATGTTGTGTTCGTTTTTTGAATAACTTCATCTTCTCTCCCCATAAAAAGCAGCCCTTGTCAGGACTGCTCATCGTTACAAGTCATCAATAGCTGCTGAAATGGCTTGTAATTTCTTATTTTGCTTATTTTTGTCATCAATCAACTGGTGCAGCTCTTCAATTTTCTTCTGACTTTGAAGAATGTCTTCATTATTCTGAGCCATCACATCAGCTAGGTATTGCTTGTAGTCGTTTGTAATGGTTGAGGAGAGCTGCACTTCTGGTATAGATTGCTTTTGAGGTTTTTGCTGTGGAGGCATCTGATTTTTAGATTTTTGTTGTTCCATTTCAAAGGCTGCCACATAATCAACATCTTCAGTGCCCTCTTGGTTTTCTTTATGAAATAGTGCTGCAATCTTCGCACGTTCTTCCGATGAAGATGTCGGTGTGTTATCATCTAAGGGTTGGTCAAAGGTCCAGTCTTTTGTCATGTGTTATTCCTCGTTTCTATTATCTGATGGTATTGTTTTTTGTTCATCTTGGCCAAAGGCTTGCGTCAATGCTTCATCAAATGTCCAAGGACTGTTTTGTTGGCGTTTGATAAAGGTTTGATACATCGCTGTTTGTAATTGACTGCGATAAGTTTCTAGTTTTTCCGTTTCTTTCGCAACTTTTTCCTCTTGCCTAGCCACTCTTTCAGCTAGGCGTTCAATCACACTCATAGGCTGTCCTCCTTATCACTTTCTAGATTAAGCTAAGAAACTTGATTTTGTTATCACAACTCTAAAGCGGTATTTTTTCTAGGCGGAGGATTGCTTCGGATAACTTGTAACTTGGCCGATTGAATCACATCTTTTAGAGAATAATTATTTTGATATTTTACAATATCATTCCAATCTGCTTTAGTTTCCAGTTCCTGTAATGGTGGACAGTCTGTTTCAGTGGGAAGTCCTTTCTCAGATAATTTCTGACAAAAATCTCTCCCTGCTTCATCATTGTCAACAGCCAAGGTTAATAAGCCTGGGTGCGTCTGAAAGAAGGTAGTCGTCTCTTGTATAGCATGAAGGTAATGCGTTAATCGACTTGGTTTGACAGTATCTAAAAACTCAAGTTTGCCTTGTTCCTCAGCTGCTAATCGTAAAGTCTGATACGCAATCACAGAGAGTTTTAAGCCTTCCATAGAAACCAAACGAACATCTGATAACTGCTTCTGATGGAGTTGATAATAACTCATCATATCAATCACCGATTCACAAAAGATAAGGCGTTTCGGTTTTCCAATATCAAAGCTCATCCCTATATAGCCATGAGAGTCTTTCATGATTTTCTTGAGGTAACCTCGATTATGTCTCTGATTATCTTTGACAAGCCCTTGAAGACTTGCCCACTCTAGTTGGCCAAGGTGATTGTAACTCTTAAAGACAAGAACTGATTCCTGAAAGGTCTTTGTCTGGTAATGAGCCTGTGCTAATAGACCTTGTCTGCCAAAAGCATTGATAGTGTCATCACTTAAACCACGAATATCATTTAAGTAAGTTCGTGCTTGGTCAAATGGTTCTTCTCTTAGATAATAACGAAAGGGTTGGTAAGTCTCTTCGACGATCTTAGTTTGTTCAAAGTCTCCAGTTTCAAGGTAAGACAGGGCTTTTTTAAAAGACACTCCCGTCATTAACTGAACAAAATCAATCACATCTCCCTGTACGTCACGTGAAAACCATTTAAAGGTATTGGTGTCTGCAAAAATCCTAAAGGAATCGTGTTCTGGATGTTCATAGACTTGCCCTGATAGGTGTTTAAATGAATAACCTAGACTTTCTGCTACGTCTAAAATTGCCTTTTGTTTCATTCTTTCAATTCTAGTCATCTCATCTCCTTATCAAAAAAAAGCAGAAGATGAACTCCTGCTAGTTGGTCTCACTTGTAGTAGTGCCTTGAATCTTTGGAATACTTGAATTTACTTCATCAGAAGACTCTTTCAAGTCCTCTAGCTTGCCTTTCCAAATGGTTACCTGATTGACAAGGAGTTTATCTGACAATTTGGCATAAGATAGTTTAAGAGAGGTCGTTTCTGTCTGTGTACTTTTCTGAGCCTTGTCACTGACATCTGACACGTAAACAACCTGATAAGACACTTCCGCAAAAGCTTCATTTGCTTCTGTATTGACATAGATATTGGCAGACTCAAAGCGATAATCCAACATATAGTCTTTATAGACCTGGTTCATGGAATCTTCTTGACGAGCTACCTCTTCTTTAAAGGCAGAATCTGTCATATAGGGCTTGATACGGTTGTTGTTCTCGCCCAGTTTTTCCTTAGTATAGTATTGGGTGAGGAATTCCTTGACTAGCTCATCAGAGAGAACACTCGCCTTCTCTTTTTCTTTCTCTTTGGTCAGTAATTTTTGAGCCTCAGACTGGATTTGTTTCTGCGTGTGATTGGTGACAGACTGAGAACCAATGGTGTAACCCATCATCACCATAAAGCTAGTCACAGCTAGACCTCCTAAACCAATCAATAGCCGAGCCTTCATTTTATTTAACATCACTAGTGCTATCTCCTTTTTCCATAAGATAGCACCATGATAACAAGATGGACTTGAAAAAGTTATCACAAGAATATAAATACGGTTCAAAGTTGATAGAAAATTTAGATTTTATACCTTTAGGTAATCCCTAAATAAATTGAAAAAGTTAGATTCTTTATCCTCTGATTGTTCCATTTTCTTAATCAATTCGATATAATATTACCCAATCAGACACCTAAGGGGATATTAAATGATAACAATTAATCAAATATGTGACGAAGAAGTTAAAAATCTGTGTGAGGAAGTTTATAAACATATGAAGGCGGCTTATCGCAAAAACTTAGATAAGTGGTGTCGAAAAAAAATAGCACCAGTATTTCAAAAAATATTTGGTAGAGATTTTTCAGATACACCATTTTTAGATATTATGCTACTTTCTTATGATGAACTTGAAGAGCTTGTTGCAGACTCAGAAATTATCAATTTAGATTATAAATTCAGTATAAAAAGTAACAGAAAAATAAAAGGAAATAGACCGGTATCAATTAAAGATTATCTAATCAATAATGTATATAATGCCATTAGTAAAGACAGCCGGCGTAAAAAAATTCTATCTATAACTCATTTATCAGTATGCCCCTACTGTAATCGGAATTTTATGAATTCTTCCAATAATAAAAACACCTGTGAATTAGACCATTTTTGGAAAAAATCACAATTCCCAATTTTTGCAGCCTCTTTTTATAATTTAATCCCTTCCTGTCCAAGTTGTAACAGGAATAAAGGTACTGATACATTTTTATTGTCCCCATACAATGTTAAGATTTCATCAAATCAACGGTTAAGATTTAGTTGGTACCCATTAGATGGTGATTTCTTGTTCAATCATAATTCCATATATATTACTTCAAAAACTCATAAAGATTTCAAAACGGATTTTGATTTATTAGATTTGCATAATCTATATCAAATACACAGTGATCTCGTTTTAGATGCAATTTTAAAGAAAATTTTTATTCCAGAACATTATTTGAACGAAATTAATAATATAATTCCATTATCGGACAGTGACATCAATAGATTATTTACTGGTGTGTATACTGCTGAAAAAGATTACTATAGAAGGCCTCTGTCAAAATTAATTTCGGACGTATATGTTGAATTAAATAATTTAGAAAGGTAGAAAATGAAACTTTTAGGATTGATTATACGTGATTATGAAAATTTAATAAGCAAACAAATTTTTCATTTTTCAGATGAGTACACTATAAACTTCGATTGGAATGAAACAATAACAATTAATAAAAATCCAAACTACATTGCCGAGTTTTATGGAGAAAATGTCACAAATATCACGGCAATTGTAGGGATAAATGGTGTAGGAAAAACATCTCTGCTAAATTTTATAGGTTTTAAATTTTCAGAACGTAAAGAATTTTTAAGTAAATATGAATACTTTATTATCTATGAACTAAATGAATCAATTTTTATTGAATTCAATAATAGTCATGCTGTAAAACAAATAATATTTAATAATCATATTATAGACACTAGGGATGGTCTTATTGGAGATACTCAAACTAGCTTTTTAAAAAAACTAGGAGATACCTACCAAATTGTTTCTGATACTCCTAACGGAAGCATAAACTACATTTTCAAAAAATATCACCAATATAGTTTTAGTGAAAATAATGACGAAATTGACACATTATTTGGCAATAACTTGATCACTAGATACTTATGTCAACCTCCTTCTAATTATAATGTTATTCAAGCATTTAGATTTCTAAAAATAAATGATTTCTTCCCCTCAAATAAAATAATGAAATATAGAATTTCATATTGGTCTTATGATGAACTACAATCCTTATTAATTGATAAAGGTATTTATATCAAAGGATTTTTTGAGCCTCCTAAACTTCTCTTAACGCTTGGTAAAGATGATTTGCAATCTCATTTTATTAATCAAATAGTTGCCTTTCTTATAAATTTAATGCTTACCTTGAAGGAAGGATACTATTTTTGGAACGAAGAACTTGAGGTTCTACTTTTAAAACAAATTCATAAATATCTAGCTTTGAACTTTCAAAGTATTCAAATAGATATTTTATATCTTAAAACTGATGAAACTTCTAAAATTTTACAAGATTATTTTAGACATAAATTTCCTCAAGTAAACATAGATAACAACTACCAAATTACTGATTTTATTAATTTTTCAATAAAAGCAATGCAATTATTATGGAAAACTTCTGACCACTTAGAAGTAGATAATAACTCATTCATTATTGATTTTTCATCAGAAACAAAAGAGATTAACGATTTTCTAATGGGATATAGAAAGCTTCTGCATTGTAATAAAATAAACTCTAAAGGTATCGTTGTATTTCCTGAAGATAATTTATTTTTTAAGTTACATGAACTATCGTCTACAGGAGAAGAAAATTTAATTCAATTTTTAGGACAATTAATTGAATTGATTTCAAATGCTGAAAGTGGGAACCATATAATTTTAATAGATGAAATAGATGAATCGTTCCATCCCTCTTGGTCAAATAAAATGGTTCAACTCTTAAGTTTATGCTGCACTTACTTTTTAGATACTGCAAGTCCTTCTTATCAAAATGCAACTTTTCAGTTTATTATTACAACCCATTCCCCATTTATTTTATCTGATATAAAAAATCATAATGTGATTTCACTAAAAGAAAATCACGGAAAAGTGATTTCAAAGCAAGTTGATACCTTTGCTAAAAACATACAACAAATAATATATGAGGAAATGGAGACAAGTGATATCTATGGAAGTTTTGCTCAAAGTAAGTTAAATAAAATCATAAATATCCTTAATCAACCAACTATTTCCCCTACATTAATAGAACAAACTAAAATTGAAATACAAACTATTAATGAACCAATAATACGTAACAAACTCAATCAGATGCTATCTGAAAAAGTTTCACCTAACGAGAAAATCAAGCTATTAATTTCTGATTTAACATCTGAAGAACTTGAATTACTAAAAAACAATTTATCAGAATAACACGTCAATATTGAATAAACATCTGAAATAGGCTGGGCAAAAAGTCTTAAAAATAGTAAATGGCTTAGAGTAACGTCGTCAGAAAACGTTGATTCTAAGCCATTTTATTTTGTCCAATTTTCAACAGCAAGTCGGAAATTTGAGTTTTTCACAACCTCTATTAGTTATGCCATCCGACTTCTAACAACTTTTCTAACAAGTCCAAAGACAAGTAAAAGATTAAAAATAATATAGAAAGTGGTAAAGCTCAAAATACCATTGGTGGCTAAATCTTCCACATAGAGGTATCGTTCTGTAAAAAAGAGGTAAATTCCATAGACTTCTGTGAAAGCTAAAAATCCGATTAAACCAATGACAAATAAGCTTCCAAGCATCTTCGCAATCTGAAACAAGACAAGTAAAATCAGTCCGACCGCTGCGATAATGAAAAGACTTTGAATAATTTGTTCAATCATATCTGTACCTCTTTCTACGCTAATTGCTTACGATAATAATCTGCCTGTCCCTTGTCTAGATTATCAAGTTGTTCAACCAGGTCTAGATACTCTCCTTTAGTCACTTCATCTAAGTCTGGAAAGTCATTCTCTCGAGTCGTGATGATAACTTCTAATTGACCAATGATTTCTCGCTTTGAAAAGCTGTAATCAAGGGTTTCATCTTCATATTGTTCCTTTAAGGCTTGATAGTTAGCTCTATCTTCGGAGCTTGTAAAACCTTGTGCTAACCATTCTTCTAATTGGTAACGTATATCTTCTACTGTCTGGGTCATAATCAATTCTCCTTTGGTGATTTCTTGACTTCATTTTACCGCGTTCACTATTTTTTGTCAGCCTTTTTCTTAAAAATCAAGCGAAAGTTGTTGGTCCTGTTGCGGTTGACTCGTTTCATTGAATTTAGCTAGTACTGCATCGATTTCCTCAATCTCAGCTTCTTGTTCAACCAAGGGGGCAAGGATGTCATATTTGGCTTTAACCAGCTGATAATCTTCTTCTTTTGGAAAGACCTTCTCTACTTCAACCCTTGCGACTGATAGCTTATCTTTCAAATTGTTAGCCATTTCTTCTGTCTTTTCTTGGTCTTCTAAAATATGGTCAATGGCATTGGTAATGCGTTGAATCGTTCCCACGTCTGATTTCAAGTCTAAAGAGACAGAATACTGGTTGCTTCCTGAAATGGTTAAAGACACCATATCTGGCAAGGGCTCACTAGGACTTCTGGTTGCCATTTTAAGCTCAAACCCTCTAAAGGTCGCAAGCGTTCTTACTTCTTTGGTTTCAGAACGGTTATAGGTAATGAGTTTTCGTAAATAGTCTCCAGCTTCTGCACGGTTATCCATCATTTGATTGTCAAACCGCATGATAAAATCTTGTGACTTAGTTGCCAAAGATTGGGCAATATCACGGTCATATTGACTGAGGCGTTTCTCTAATACAGGGAGATTCTGCTCACAGTAAGCAATGGTATGGCGATACTCGTCTTTAGAACGATTGAAAGCACGCTTTTGATTGTCCAATACCGTCAACTCATTCTCTAGTTCCATTTTTAGTTTGAGATAAGGATTACCTGTCGCTAAAGCCTTAAAGTCTGAAGCAGTCATGGTTTGTTCATCAATGTCTTCTGC
>NZ_JBMVJB010000021.1:0-39155 GCF_049893425.1 Streptococcus sp. VTCC 12886
ACCCATGACTAAAAGAGCAATCGTTTAACAAAAACACTTTATAAATTTTGTACAGAAAAGTGTTGCCTTTTCACGACTTCTTTAAATATAGAAATACAACATAGCATGCAATTGCTGGCAGTAATATATAAAAGTAATTTAATAAAAAATGAATGCCTGTATATATTTTAATCTGTTCTACTCCATTATGAGTAGCGGTGTGTTTAATAAATGGTAATACAAAACTTAACAAAAAACAGCACTCAATGATATACTTTTTAACTTGCTTCATCATATCCCCCTAAGTAATTTCCCAACTCAACTTGCCATGTAGAACTACCTCTTTATAGATAGACTGTATATTCAGCGTATTTTCTAGTTGGCCAACCTGTATTCCCTACTTTAGAGAAACCAGTAGCGTAAGACCAGCTATTTCTAGTCCCAGGATTAAAAGTTCTTGACTGTTCGTCAGAAGTCATTCCTTGTATGATAAAGACACTAGATCCAGTAATGGACACGGTAGAATCAGATCTACTATAACCTCCAGATACATTTGTAGTGTTTATATGTCCTGAATCATATTTTTTCCAATTAACAGTCATATTCAGTTTTACACTTATTGATTTATCCCAAGTACTGTTCGTCGAAACATTATCACTATCCGCATATACCTTTGTAACAAAAAATGAACTTAACGTATTTATGAATGAGTCTTTCTCACTTACGTTTTCCAAGTCTGAAAGATCAACCTGGTAAGAAGTAACCCCAGAAATTCCATCAATTTCTTCTGAAGTTATTTCACTCTCAACGATACCATCGACAACAAACGTATCCCCTTCAGAGTTTGTGAGTTCGACCATATTCTCCAGTTTATATATATTCTTTGACTCACTCTCTAATATGATCTCAATGATCTCAGTATCTGCGATATTTTCTGGAATCTCCAATTCATAAGAATCTTTGTTTGAAACAATTTCAGTATTATTAATAAAATCACTCGACAAAGCATATGTATTGATAGGAATAAAAAATTGCAACAATAGCTATAACAAAGCTACAGTAATCGTTATTTTCTTCATTTTACCCTACCTCTTATAACTACGTAACCTATAACTAATCCTAGCAGTGCCAGAAATGTTACTTGAAATGACGGGTTACAAATCTTAGAACTGACAGACGAGCAAAGCCTATTCTACAACCTCCAATTTCTTATCAAACAGCACCAAACTGACTGAATCTACGGTCAGTTTTTTATGTGAGTACGAAAAAACGACCCTTTCGGATCGTTCTCAATTATCTTAATAGTATTCCCCATGTCTATAATCCCAAGAGTTGAAATGATCAGACAAGTGCATCATGATTTTATCGATGTCCAAACCTTTACGGATGACAACTGGGCATGGGCTGATAGAACGGCTATCTGCACCTTGTTCTGGAATCAGTTTACCATCTTTGTCTACCATAGACACCATAACCCCTTGCTCATAGCGGGTTTCAATGGTCTTGTCTGGCTGGATAGATGCCACATAGTCATCCGCCTCGATAATCAAGTCTACTTTAGACGCGATACGCTCACCGATACCTTCTACCTTACCACGATTTCCCTTACCTGATGGATTGGCAGATGAAGCGTAGACCATACGGCCTTCTTTTTCCCACATTTCCTTGGCAATCTGCTCGCCAGCTACACCAAACTTGATAACAAAGCAAGAAGTCCCACGAACGTCGGTCATCAACTCTTCACGACCATCGCCATAGGCTTGCAACTTAGCATAAGCCTCTGGTTTCCAAGGTAGGATACAACCCAACAAAATGTCCTCATCCCAATGTTTTTGGTAGAAGGCATCAATCTCAGGCGTCATCTGCGCCAACTCACGAAGCTCCTCCATGCTGCCACAAAGGACCACACCCGGCTTATTACGCTTACGCTCTTTAGCGTCAAACTTACGCTCCAAGCCAGCCTTGTCAGCAGTCATGATGATGTAACCAACCTTCGTCGGGCAGACAATCACGCCTCCCTCACCCTTGATAACGTCAAAACCTTCTTGTGAAAGTGCGCCATCCCAGTGAATTTGTTTCGTCATAATAATTTCCTCTTTTCTTTTGTTTCATAGCAGAGCGACCTGCTTGTTTTCTTATCTTTATTTTATTCCTGCCAGTAACTTGGCCGATTCCTCTCATACTCCTCAATCAAATCCTGATACTGAAGGGTAATCCCAATATCATCTAGACCGTTGAGTAATTTGTGTTTCCAATCTGCATCAATCTCAAAATCAAATTCTCCGACTGGTGAGATAATCTTTTGCTGGTAGAGATCCACAGTCACCTCATCAGTTGGTGCCAGCGCAGCCAATTTCTCCCGAACCTCACGAGGCTGAACGATTGGCAAGATGCCATTGTTAAGGTCATTGTTATAATGAATATCCCCGAAGGAACCTGCAATGATAACCTTGAAGCCATAGTCAGCTAGTGCCCAAGCGGCGTGCTCCCTAGACGAACCTGCCCCAAAGTTATCCCCTGTAATCAAGATCGTTGCCTGACGATATGGTGCCGTATTAAAGATAAAATCAGGGTCCTCAGTGTACTTGTTATCCAAATAACGCCACTCATACATGAGGTACTTGCCAAAACCCTTCTTGTCAATCAGCTTAAGAAACTGCTTGGGCAAAATCTGATCGGTATCAATGTTGTCATTCATGAGTGGAACAGTCGTCCCAGAGTAGATTGTAAACTTTTCCATCAGACCACCTCCAAATCACGAACATCTACAAAGCGTCCTGCAATAGCTGCCGCTGCTGCCATGGCTGGACTACAAAGATGGGTTCGAGATCCAACACCCTGTCGATCCTCAAAGTTTCGGTTACTAGTCGATGCACAGTGGACACCTGTCGGCACCTTGTCTGGGTTCATACCCAGACACATGGAGCAACCAGGATCCCGCCATTCAAAGCCAGCTTCCAAGAAAATTTTGTCTAAGCCTAGTGCTTCTGCAGCTGACTTAACCGGCCTCGAACCAGGAACCACAATTGCAGTCACATGATCTGCCACACGTTTGCCTTCAACAATCTTTGCGGCCACCTGCAAGTCAGAAAGACGGGCATTGGTACAGGACCCCAGGAAAACATAGCCAATTTCGATGTCCTTTGGACTTTGTCCAGGCTGTAAGTTCATGTACTTATACGCTCGTTCATCGTTCATATCGCGAACTTCAGGAAAGGTCTCATCAAACGAGACTCCCATGGAAGGATTGGTTCCCCATGTTACCATCGGTGCTAGATTCGAAACATCCATTTCAATGACCTTGTCATAAACTGCATCTGAATCAGATACCAGGGTTTTCCAATCAGCTACCGCTGCCTCAAAGTCTTTAGGCCGTTTTTCCTTGTCTGCTAGATAATCAAAAGTGGTTTGATCTGGGTTCATAATCCCCATCTTGGATCCAAACTCGATAGACATGTTACAAATCGTCATCCGTTCTTCCATGGTCAGAGCATCAATAGCCTCACCCACATACTCGACTACATAACCAACCCCCAGTGCCACACCATACTTAGCAATCAATGCCAGAACATAATCCTTGGAGTATATCCCCTTTTTCGGCTTACCTGTAAACCGTACTAAGAGCTTTTTGGGTTTGACTTGCCACAACGTTTGAGTCGCAAAGACATGCTCTACTTCTGTTGTCCCAATTCCAAAGGCAATGGCGCCGAATGCTCCGTGGGTTGCCGTATGGCTATCTCCACAGACGATGAATTTCCCTGGCTGGGTCAAGCCAGTCTCTGGTCCCACCATGTGGACAATGCCTTGGTTGGCAGATCCATGTGGCGCATGTGGAATGCCGAACTCCGCCACATTGCGAGCTAAGGCATCCATCTGAGCCTTGGAAATGACATCACGAATATCATAAATATTAACCGTTGGAACATTATGGTCAAATGTACCAAAGGTCAATTCTGGCCGACGGACTTGACGCCCGGCCTCTCGCAGACCATCAAAGGCCTGGGGACTAGTCACCTCATGGATATAGTGCTGGTCCACATAAAGGAGTTGGGGTTGACCTTCTTGCCCTGTAATCACATGGCGATCCCAGAGCTTATCGAAAATGGATTTTCCACTCATGGCGATCTCCTTTCAATCTGGGCTATAATAGCCTCCGTCATGTCTTTGGTAGAGGCGCTACCACCTAGATCTTTAGTAAAAATTCCCTGTGCAAAGACCGCTTCAACAGCTTGGCGAATGGTCTGACCTGCTTGGACCAAATCAAAACTTTCTTCCAGCATCATGGCAACAGATAGAATCATACTGACCGGATTGGCAATGCCCTGACCTGCAATATCTGGTGCCGAACCATGGATAGGTTCATAGAGACTGGGGCCTGCCACCGCATGACTAGCAGAAGGCAGAACCCCCAGCGTTCCTGTTAATACGCTGGCCTCATCCGACAAAATATCTCCGAAAAGATTTTCCGTCACCAAGACATCAAACCGACTAGGATTGGTAATCAAGAGCATGGCTGCGCTATCCACCAACTGGTGCTCCAAGGTCACATCTGGATAGTCCTTAGCCACCTCATCCGCTACCTTCCGCCATAATTTTGACGTTGCCAGCACATTTTGCTTGTCAATGCTGGTGACTTTTTTTCGTCTTTTTTGGGCTAGGTCAAAGGCAGTGCGGACAACCCGTTCAATCTCTTCTGCCTGATAGGTATTGCTATCGCTGGCTTGGTCTGTTTCAAGGACATGCTCTCCAAAATAAATTCCTCCTGTCAGCTCCCTTACCATGACCAAATCCACACCGTCCAGCCGGTCGGCTTTCAGAGGAGAATAGTCTTTCAGGCTATCAAAAATTTTCACCGGACGGATATTGGCAAAGAGACCCAATTCCTTCCGAAGTTGAAGCAGACCTTGTTCTGGTCGAACAGCTGCATCATCATATTGAGGGCTACCGATAGCTGCTAACAAAATCGCATCCGCCTGACGGCAGGCTTGTAAGGTAGCATCTGGTAGCGGATGGCCATCCGCATCAATCCCAGCTCCACCAAAAGCTCTCTCCTCAATCTCATAATCAAATCCTACTTGCCCAGTAACAGCCTTGAGGACTGCTAGGCCAGCCTCCATGATTTCAGGACCGATTCCATCACCAGCCAAGGTTACAATTTTTTTCGTCATATTTCCTCCTAGCTAGTTGGCAACTCTTTCTCAGATAGTTTCTTATCAATCTGTCCGCTATTTTCTTTCTGTACCATGACATTGGCATGAATATAGGCAATTGCAGAAGCCTTCAATACGTCAAAGTCAATACCAGAGGCATTAAAGACGGTTTCCGTTGCCTTGTTTTCTACGGCGACAAGCACACGCGCCTGGGCATCAATCCCATCAGTAATAGCGTCGATATGGTAGCGTTCTAAGCTGATTTCCTGCTGGAAGAATTGGTCAATGGCATTAAAGACTGCCTCAACCGAACCCTTGCCTGACTCCACAACAACCACTTCTTCCTCATCCTGATTGATGAAGGTAACTTGAGCCTGAATACTTCCGTCAGACTGACTATCCAAACGCAAATCTTTAAATTGGAAGCCATCACGATTGCTGATTTCTGTACCAGCTACCAAGGCACGAATATCTGCGTCCGTGATTTTTTCTTTCTTGTCCGCAAGGTTTTTAAAGCGAGCAAAGAGGCCCGCGACATCACTCTCTTCAAAATACAAGTCTAATTCTTTTAGTTTTTCCACAAAGGCATGGCGACCGGATAGTTTACCCAGTGGCAGAGAATTTTTCTTGACCCCTACCAACTCAGGTGTAATGATTTCATAAGTCAATGGATTTTTCAAGACACCATCTTGGTGGATACCTGACTCATGAGAGAAGGCATTGCCACCAACCACCGCCTTATTGCGTGGAATGGCAATCCCAGAAAAGCGAGATACTAATTCCGAAGTATTGAGAGTTTCCTTTAGAACAATCGGACTGGTCACATCATAGAAATCTTTCCGAATTTCAAGGGCAACAGCTACTTCTTCAAGGGCCGCATTTCCTGCTCGCTCACCGATACCGTTGATAGTTCCCTCGACACGACCGGCACCGTTTTTAATAGCTGAAAGGGTATTGGCAACAGCCATACCTAGGTCATTATGGCAATGCGGACTGAAAATAATCTCACGGTCCGACTTGATGTTTGTTGTCAAGTAACGGAAAATTTCTCCGTAGTGCTGAGGAGTCGTAAAGCCGACTGTATCTGGAATGTTGATGTAGGTCGCACCAGCATCTACCGCTGTTTGTACCACTTCTAGCAAATATTCCAACTCCGTCCGCGTCGCATCCTCTGGGGAGAACTCCACCACCTCAAAACGCTCACGGGCATAGCTGACATGTTCAGTGATTTGCGTCAAAATTTCTTCTTTGGTCTTTTGAAGTTTGAATTCACGGTGAATGGGACTGGTCGCAATGAAAACATGAATCTGCGGATACTTGGCATCTTTCAGAGCTTCATAACAAGCATCAATGTCTGACTTGACTGACCGAGCCAAGCCTGTCACAGCCGTCTTGGTCATGGCCGCCGCAATCTGACGAACCGCTTCAAAAGAATCAGGACTGGCCGCTGGGAAACCCGCTTCAATGGCAGAAATCCCCCATTTCTCCAACTGCTTGGCAATGGTCACTTTTTCCTTGATAGAAAAATTCACACCCGGCGTCTGTTCACCATCCCGTAAAGTCGTATCTAAAAATTCAATCACACGCATAAGAATACCTTTCTAAACAATACAAACTTCAATACTATCGTCTTTTAGTTTACTTTTAGTACTAGCTTCAACAGTCAGAGTAGTGACTATTGAAGGTGGAAAATAAAGCGAACAAGGTTTGCATCAAAAACCGCAGGCATAACTGGAGTTAGGCAAGGCGAGTTCAAATAATGATGAAATTATTTGAAGGTGGAAATAAGGAAACGAAGTTTCCTCATTCGTCGAAGTAATAAAAGTAAACTAAATGACGATAAAAAAGAAAACACCTCGAGGATTATTACCTGCGAGATGTTGTCAACAGCGCCCGCTTGGTAAGCCAAACAGGACTAATGCTACCTAGTGCACTAGCCCAACCGTCGCAACAACAAAGTAAAGTTTGTAGTGACTGGTTTCATTTGACTTTTTCCTTTCAGTGTTCTGGAACCTGTATTCACAGTCCAGCACTTTCATCTAAGGCTAGTATTTCATCAACTCATCGTTAGTTTTTTTCAAAATACGTCAGTATTCCCTCAAAAACTGCCTTGATTAGCGAAAAACTATCTCTTATATACAAGCACTTCACTTGTGAATACAGGTTCTTAGTTGTTTACAATAATACCTTACTTTTTTTCACTTGTCAATAGAAAAATGGAAATTTTCTGAAAAATCCGAACAGTACGGCAATTCATGCAAATTCACACAATAAAGCCAAGCTCTTTTTCAAAGCTCGGCTTTATTTATTAACTCCGTCTGGAACTTGAAAAAATGGCCACCAACAATACTGCTCCAAAGACTGACGGTACCAGAGCCATGCCAGCAAATTGCGGCCCCCAATCACCAAAGAGCAACTGCCCAATCCACGAACCAGCAAGCCCAAGGATAATATTTCCTAGACAACCACGACGGTCGTCTGACGAAGTAAGTGCTCCTGCAATCATACCAATTATGGCACCTGCGATAATACTTGTTAACATCTTATTTTCCTCCAACATTTACAAAATAAGACTGGTTGCCCAGTCTTAAAAGATGACTATTAGATAGCCCACTCACCGTCGCGGAAGATAGGGACGCGAGTTCCATCTGCACGAATGCCATCAATGTTCATTTTGTTTGAACCAATCATGAAGTCAACGTGAACATCAGAACGGTTGAGACCTGCTTCTTTCAACTCTTCTTGGCTCATTTCTGTACCACCTTCAATTGAGAAGGCATAGGCTTGCCCGATTGCCAAGTGGTTTGAGGCATTTTCATCAAAGAGAGTGTTGAAGAAAGTTACACCTGATTGAGAGATTGGGCTCTTATCTGGTACAAGGGCAACTTCACCCAGAGCGCGTGCACCAGCATTGTCAAAGACCAGTTTCTTCATGACTTCATCGCCTTTTTCAGCAGTCACATCTACAATCTCACCATCTTTAAAGGTTACTTTGATACCTTCGATAATATTGCCGTTATAGCTAAGCGGTTTTGTAGAAGTTACATAACCATCGGCCACACGATAGTCAGGTGCTGTAAAGACTTCTTCTGTTGGCATGTTGGCAATAAACTTCTCACCTTGGGCATTGATCGAACCAGCCGCTTCCCATAAGTGGTTTTTCGGCATACCAAGAACAAGGTCGGTTCCTGGTGCTGTGTAGTGCAATTTGACAAACTGCTCGTCGTTAAGAACCTTAGCTTTTGCTACCAAACGTGCTTCATGCTCTTCCCAGGCTTTGATTGGATCTTCTTCGTAGATACGGCAAGTCTTGAAAATTTGGTCCCAAAGCAGATCTACTGCTTCTTCGTCAGACGTTGCATTTGGGAAAACTTTTTTGGCCCATTCCAAACCAGATGCTGCAGCAAGTGTCCAGCTGATTTTGTTAGCTTGAGTGGCTTGACGCATTGGATTTAAGGCCTGGCTGATTGCGCGTGCACTGCGAGACAATTTCTCAGGATCAACGCCATCGTATGCACCAGGATCATCAGACAAGACAACCAAACGACTAGATTTGTGCTCTAATAAATAATTCATTTCAGCAACACGTTGTGGGTGGACTTGTTCTAAGCGTTCTACATCTACATTGACCAAACGTTCGCGAGCAATGACATCATCTGACCAGTTCACTAAGACCTCTGCTGCACCGAGTGCATAAGCTTCTTTAACAATCAAACGGGCCAACTCTGCCTGATCAACAGCAATTGTCAAATGGACTGTATGACCTGGTTGGACATTGATACCGGTTGATACCAAAAGTTTCGCGTATTTCGCCAGATTTTCTTTAAAATTAGGTAATACCATGTTCATCTCCTTAGGTTATTATACTAGATTATTGTATCATATTTTGGTAAAGGACAGATAAAAAAACTTCCAGCAAAACAGGAAGTTAGTGGGAAGGTTGTGTCATATTCACTAAAGCTTTACACTCAACTAGACAAGCTGACAAGGGATATTTCCAATTTTCTAAGCATAAAGTTTTCAGTTTGCATTTAGTACTAGCTTCAACTATCTGGGAGATAGTTGAAGGCTGGAGATGAAGCGAACGGAGTTCGTGTCAACGAGCCGCAGACATAACTGGAGTTAGGCAAGGCGAGTTAACAACGTAATAAAGCAAACTGTAAACTTTATTGGTTACCAAAAACCTTTACACGGTCACTATCCGCCATGTAATCTTTTTCCCCTGCTGGAGCTGCGATGCTACCGAATGGAGCTTGTGCACGAAGTTTCCAGTTAGCTGGGATACCGTATTTTTCAGCAACTTGTGCATCTACCAATGGGTTGTAGTGTTGAACGTTCATACCGATATTTTTCTCAGCAAATGCCAACCACACCGCGTACAAGTTGATACCGTGAGCTTGTTCAGACCAGATTGGGAAGTTTTCTGCATAGAGTGGGAAGCTTTCTTGCAAGCCTTTAACTACGTCTTGGTCTTCGAAGAACAAGATAGTACCTGCACCTGCAGCAAAGCTAGCCAAGCGGCCTTTAGTGCCTTCAAATGCTTCAGCTGGTGTTACTTTTTCCAATTCACTGTAAGCAATTTCGTTCCAGAAAGCTTCTGATTCAGCACCAAAAAGTACTACTGCGCGACTTGATTGTGAGTTGAAAGCTGATGGTGATTCTTTCATAGCTTTCTCAACGAGAGCTACTACTTCTTCATTTGATACTGGCAATTCTTTACCGAGTGCATAAATAGTACGACGAGTTTCTTGAAGTTTTGCAAAATTTGACATAGATTTCCTCTTTTCTGCTTATTACTATCTAGTAATTTTTATCACTATGTGGGGATTATACACCTATTCAAAAAAATAATCAAGAGTTTTGGCTTCTTTTTTTGTAAAAAATCACTGTCTCTCAAAATAACGAGAAACAGTGACCTTCCTTATTAAAACAAATCATCAAATAAACTCAACTGGTTGTCCTCTGGCATTTTACCCAGGATTCCCATTTCATCCATTTTTTCAACAAGCGTACCTGACAATCCTCCACGTTTTCGGAGTTCAGTCTTGGAGAGAAATTCTCCTTCAGCACGCGCTGCAACGATCTGCTTAGCAACGTTTTCACCCAGACCATCCATGGCAACAAATGGAGGGATAAGGGTATCTCCCTCAATCAAGAACTCTGTAGCATGAGATTTGTATAAATCTAATTTACCAAACTTGAAACCACGTTCCAGCATTTCATTGACCAATTCAAGCGTGGTATAAAGATCCTGTTCAACGTTTGAAGCTTCGTTGTTCTTCTTTTTGAGGGAAATCTCTTCCATCTTGGACTTGACTTTATCCAATCCACCTGACATGGTCGCCAAATCAAAGGCTTTCGCACGAATGGAGAAATATGCACAATAATAATATAGCGGATAATGAACCTTGAAGTAGGCAACTCGTAAGGCCATCATAACGTAAGCAGCCGCATGGGCTTTAGGGAACATGTACTTGATTTTACCACATGATTCAATGTACCAATCAGGTACCTTGTTGTCCTTCATGGCTTGGATGTAACCATTTCGCTCTTCCTCTGAAATCTTGAGCCACATCCCTTTCCGTACCCGTTCCATGATGTTAAAGGCCATTTTCGGTGGCAAACCAGCATGCATGAGGTACACCATGATGTCATCCCGACAACCGATAACCGTAGATAGGTCAGCAATCCCGGATTTGATTAAGTCTTGCGCATTGCCCAACCACACATCTGTACCATGTGATAGACCAGATAACTGAAGTAATTCCGAAAAAGTTGTTGGATGGGTTTCTTCAACCATCCCTCGAACAAAATTGGTCCCAAATTCTGGAATTCCCAACATACCAGTCGGTGTCCCGATCTGTTCAGGGGTAACACCTAAAATTTCTGTTCCTGAGAAAAGGGCCATTACCCCTTTATCATCTGCGGGAATCGTCTGTGGATCAATGCCTGACAAGTCCTGCAACTTCCGAATCATCGTCGGATCATCGTGTCCGAGAACATCGAGCTTAAGAACGTTTTCGTCAATATCATGGAAGTTAAAGTGAGTAGTCTGCCAACTTGCGGTAATATCATCAGCCGGGTATTGTACTGGGGTAAAGTCATGAACATCCATATAATTAGGAATAACAACAATCCCTCCCGGGTGCTGACCCGTTGTTCGTTTCACACCAGCTGCTCCTGCTGCTAAACGCTCCACTTCCACATCCCGGTAGAATTTTCCATAATCTCGTTCATACCCACGTACAAAACCATAGGCCGTCTTAGCAGCTACTGTACCAACTGTTCCCGCACGGAAGGCATATTCCTCACCAAAAATCTTACGCACGTCTAAGTGAGCAGATGGTTGATCATCTCCAGAAAAGTTCAAGTCAATATCGGGAACCTTATCTCCATCAAAACCTAGGAAGGTTTCGAAAGGAATATCCTGACCATCTTTTCTATACTTTGTTCCACAATTGATACATACCTTATCTGGTAAATCAAAGCCTGAACCATAGGAACCGTCTGTAATAAATTCACTGTGCTGGCAATTTGGACAGACGTAGTGAGGAGGCATTGGATTTACTTCTGTAATCCCAATCATGGTTGCTACGAAACTAGAACCAACCGATCCCCGAGAACCAACTAAGTAGCCCCGTTCATTCGATCGTTGTACCAACATCTGCGATGCTAGGTAAATCACTGCAAACCCATTACCAAGAATAGAAGACAGCTCTTTTTCTATTCGCAAGTCAATAATATCTGGTAAAGGATTACCATAAATCTCAAAGGCTTTTTGATAGGTTAATTCAGCGACTGTTTCTTCTGCCTTTTCAATATAAGGCGTATACAGATCCGTCTTCACGACTTCTACATCTTCAAACCGACTCAGCATCGCATTAGGATTGGTAATGACAATCTCACGAGCTAAACTTTCTCCCAAGAAAGCAAACTCGTCCAACATCTCGCTAGTCGTTCTAAAGTGAGCCTTAGGCAGTGGAGCTGGTTGGGCATTTTCCCCATTTCCAATGGTCCAGTTAATCGGTGCCCCTTGCCCTAGAGCCCGTACAATAATTTCTCGATAGATTTCTTCCTCGGGATCTATATAGTGAACATTCCCCGTCGCCAAAACTGGCAGTCCTGCCCTACGCCCTACCTCAATTAACTGCTTGATAGTTTCTTCAATCTCTACAATATTCTTAAACTGTTCCTTGGCAATCATTGGTTCATAAAGAGCTGGAGGCATAACTTCGATAAAATCATAGTAGGTAGCCTTTTTTACCGCATCATCTATTCCCTTGGACAGAAGCTCTTCAAACACTTCACCTTCTTGACAAGCTGTCCCTAGTATTAGTCCTTCGCGATGGGCATCCAGAACTGTTCTTGGTATGCGAGGAACACCTGCAAAATATTTAGTATTTGACAGGGATACGAGCTTGAAGATGTTTTTTAAGCCAACTTGATTGATGACATATAAAGTGGCGTGTTTGACACGAGCCTTCTTATAAGAATCTTCTACAATTAGTTCGGTATTGAGTTGGTTAAGATTCGCTATTTGATGTTTTTCAAAGGCATCCTTTAGGAAGATGAAGAGCAAGCGCCCCGTCGCCTCCGCATCGTAGTTCGCCATATGGTGATGTTCTAAGGCAACTCCAAATCGCTTTGTCAGAGGCCCCAGACCATGTCGCTTATAATCTGGATAAAGATTTCGAGCAAACTCCAAGGTATCAATCACAGGTTGACTAATCGTTGGAAGACCAGCCCGCTCGTAGTTGACATCCATAAAACCGACGTCAAAAGTAGCATTATGCGCAACCAAAATCGAACCCTGACAGAAGTCTTGAAACTTACGTAAGACTTGCTCAAGTGGTTTCGAGCCTCTCACATGTTCGTCCGTAATCCCTGTCAACTCAGTCGTAAACTGACTCAGCGGGTGACCTGGATCGATAAATTCATCAAATTCAGCAACGATATTTCCTTTATGCATCTTAGAAGCCGCAATCTGAATCAGGGAATTATTGACTGCAGAGAGACCTGTTGTTTCCACGTCAAAAACCACATAAGTGGCATCTGATAGCACCACATCTGCTACATTGTAGGCAATCGGAACAGAATCCTCAACGATATTAGCTTCCATTCCAAAGAGAGCTTTAATACCGGCTTTTCGCGCAGCATGATAACCATGTGGGAAAGACTGAACATTTCCGTGGTCCGTAATCGCCACAGCCTTATGACCCCAAGCTGCTGCACGCGCGATTAAATCCTCAACTGCTGGCAGGGCATCCATCGTTGACATATTGGTATGGGCGTGAAATTCAATACGTTTCTCATCATCAGGCATCAAATCCTTACGAATTTCTTTTTTGATCTCTTGAACTTCCTGTACATTCATGGTCAAATCACGCGTGAAATTATTGGTCTCCACGTTTCCACGAACCCTTAACCAGTTACCTTTTTTTACCATATCAAATTTTTGAGCCTCTTCTTCATTTTTAGCCCACTTCTGCATGGTAAAAGAAGATGTATAGTCGGTCATCTTGAAATTGATAATGACTCGTCCCGTCTTCGTGGTTTTCTGCTCAACATCAAAAACTAACCCTTCAAAGACAATACGATTTTCTTCACTGTTCACCTCAATCATCGGAGTAATATCCGCTTTCTCAATATTGACTTTAGCAGGACGGTTTTTCTTATATTCTGGGATAAATGGCTGATCTGCCTCTGGTGGTGGAGCCATTTGAGATAGTTGTTCCAGGGCTGCTAAATTTTCCTCATTAGCCTGCTGGTAAATTTCTTCATTTTGTGCATGGAAATCCTCTGCCTGTTGTTGCGTCATTTCTTGGCAGACTTTAATATCTACAGTAAGATTCCCAAAACCAAATCGCTTGTATTGTTCAACTAAATTCGGCAAATGATTCTTGCGAAAATGAGCTGTATCAATCGTTTCTGGTCCTTTTATCCACAGAACTCCGTCTCGATAAGTCACAGCAAGTGGCTGAAACAGTGCCTTGAACCCAGCACTCTGGCACAAATCTTCCATAAAAGCCTCCGGATAATAGGCTTCCACCAAACCCGCCTCAAAACTGTCCGCATCTGTTACCAAAGAAAATTGAATCTTGTTCCCTAGTTTTTCAAACTCTGTTTTCAAATGAGCCTTAAAGAGTTGATATTCTAAAAGTGGTAGGGGATTTTCAAAACGGAAGGTAAACTCCCATAATTTACTGACCTTGTGCAAGACCACTTTCTCAATCTTTGCAGTCGAAAAAGCCCCTGATTGTCGTACATCAAGAGGCATCCCGATTTGTTGAAGCAAAAGCTGAAATTTATCTGACATGACCATTTCCTTTGTAATTAGTTAGAATCATTTTACCATAAATGGAGGAATTTTTCTTGAACTAAGAAAGAAAAACCTCTTAGATCATACCCTAAGAGGAATGGTTCAATGAAATGAAAATCTACCAAGCCAAGGCAGTTGTAGGAGCCTGTAAGAAATCCAACCACTTTTGGTCTTTGACACGACACAGAGTGACTGAAATTCCTCCCATATCAAGACTTGTCATAAATTTCCCAGTTTTAATAAATGAAATTTTTAAACCTTCTAATTCTAAAAATTGGCAAATGTCATTCAAAAAGATTCCTTGCTCAATCTCCGACATAGAACCAAGATTATTGACCAAAAGAATATACTCCTCGCCCTCATTCCAACGGAATTTTAATTTTAATTTATTGACAATTTCATTCGCTAGTTGCTCAGAAGATTCAAATGCAACCGTCCGATAGCCCTCTTCTCCATGGATACCAATGCCGAAAGATATTTGTCCCTCTTCCAAATCAAACAAAGGCAGGGCGGCATTGGGCAAATAGGTCGACTTGGTCGCAAAACCGATGGTTGCAATTTCTGTTGCTATGGACAACCCCAATTGTTCCAAGGCATTCAAATCATACCCAGAAAGAGCTGCCGCCCCTAGAATTTTATGCAATAGAATTGTCCCAGCTAGCCCCCTATGCCGCATACGGAAGTTGTTTTTCGTGTCAACAGAAATATCATCGTGGGATACAATATACTTTACCGCTATCCCTTCTTGTCGAGCCATTTCAATAGCTTTCCCAAAAGAAAGAAGATCCGCCTCAAAGTTTTTCACAATCAGAAAAACTCCCTTGCCCTTATCTACTGCACGAATGGCTGCCAAGACTTCTTCAGTGGTTGGGGGCATAAATATTTCTCCATATACTACTGCAGTCAGCATTCCTTTACCGACGAAGCCAACATGGGCTGGTTCATGACCAGAACCACCGCCAGAAATAATCGGGACCGATTGACCATCCTGCATTTTCTGAAGCACAATTGGAAAACCGCTAACTTTTTTCACTTCTACGTTCGTCCGACAAAAACCATCCATATATTCTTCAATAATCGTTGTTTGTCTATTCCTAATAAATACCATACATTCACTCCTACAAAATTGAAAATGACTCCCGCACAAGAGTTACCATTTGCTTCCAATAACTATGAATTTGACAAGGTGACTGAATCAGTCCCTCCTTTATCAGACCTATCCAAGCATTCGAGTGATAGAGAATCAAAAAATGCTTATCCTGTTGGGAAATCATTTTACCCTCCTGGAGCTGATACTCGTTGATAATTTTCTCCATCAAAACCATAAAGTAGCCTTCCAGATAACTAACAAAATCATTTTGTCCTTTAATTTCAAAAAGCTGACGATAAAAGATTTGATTGCTCTCGATATAATACAATAATTCTTCTAATAGCTTTAACCCACTGATATAGGTCAGATTATCTGTAACCTGCTCCTGCAATTCTGTCTCAAATATCCAGTCTAACAACTCATACTTATCTAAAAAATGGTTGTAAAAGGTTTGACGACGAATCCCTGCTTCTTGCATGATGTCGACAACTGAAATTTTATCAAAGGATTTTTGAGATAGCTGTTTTTTGAAAGCTTTTGCAATCCTTTTCTTTGTAATCAACGAGGTTGGCATATGTCACTTCCTTTCACTTCCTTTCACTTCCTCTTTATTATACCCTATCATGCGTTTCTTTGAAATAAAAGGGACATTTTGGATTATCTGTCCCTTCCATTATTCGTTAGGACAATGTACAATGAAAGCGCAAACAAAAACAAAGGAGTTTTCTCATGAAAAAAATTATCAATCAACCTGAACATGTCGTTGATGAAATGCTAAAAGGACTTGTCTATATACACCAAGATCTTGTCGATCGTATCGATGGATTTGATGTGATTATTCGTAATGCTGAAAAAACTGGTAAAGTCGGCATCATCTCAGGAGGTGGCTCTGGTCACGAACCTTCTCATGCAGGCTTTGTTGGCAAGGGCATGTTATCCGCTGCTGTATGTGGCGCAGTATTTACCTCACCAACCCCAGACCAAATCTTGGAAGCCATCAAGGCTGCTGACGAGGGAGCTGGCGTCTTTATGGTCATCAAAAACTACTCTGGCGACATCATGAACTTTGAGATGGCGCAAGAATTGGCGGAAATGGAGGGCATTGAAGTGGACAGTGTCGTTGTGGACGATGACATCGCTGTGGAAAACAGCCTCTATACCCAAGGACGTCGTGGTGTAGCAGGTACCATCCTTGTCCACAAGATTCTCGGTCACGCTGCAGAAACAGGCAAATCTCTGGCTGAGATTAAGAAACTGGCTGACCGTGTCGTCCCGCAAATCAAGACTATAGGCTTAGCCCTATCAGGTGCTACGGTACCAGAAGTGGGCAAACCAGGCTTCGTCCTTGAAGAGGATGAATTTGAATACGGTGTCGGTATCCATGGTGAGCCTGGCTATAAGAAAGAAAAACTCCAACCATCTGCTAAATTGGCTGAAGAATTGGTTGAGAAATTGGCAGAAGGCTTTGATATTCAAGATGGCGAGCATTATGGTGTCCTTATCAACGGTCTCGGCGCAACTCCTCTCATGGAACAATATGTCTTTGCCAACGACGTTGCTCAATTGCTGGCTAAAAAAGGTGTGGTCGTTGACTACAAGAAAATCGGTAACTACATGACATCGATTGATATGGCTGGACTGTCATTGACCTTAATCAAACTAGAAGACCCAAGCTGGATTGACGCTTTGCTGGCCCCTGTTGAAGTGGTAGCTTGGTAGGAGAAAGACTATGGATGCAAAACAAGCACTGCTCTGGATGGAGACATTCAACAAAAAAATTCAAGAAAACAAAGATTATTTGAGCGAACTTGATTCTCCAATCGGAGATGGAGATCACGGGGGCAACATGGCGCGAGGAATGGCTGCCGTCATGCAGGAGCTATCTGAGAAAGACTATGAGACTGCTGACCAAGTCTTTAAGGTGGTTGCCATGCAACTTCTCAGCAAGGTTGGCGGTGCTTCCGGTCCTCTATACGGCTCTGCCTTTATGGGTATTACTAAAGCCAGTCAAGCTGGCGCTGATTTGGCAGATACGCTTCAAGCAGGTTTGGAGATGATCCAAAAACGTGGCAAGGCTGAATTGGGCGAGAAAACCATGGTAGACGTTTGGATTCCCGTCATTGCTGCCCTAAGAGAAAGCCAGCTGACAACGGAAATTATCCATAAAGCCGTTCAAGGGACAAAGGATATTGCTGCAACTAAGGGACGCGCGTCCTATGTTGGGGAAAGGTCTATTGGACACATTGATCCAGGCTCTTTCTCATCTGGACTTCTCTTTGAAGCCATGTTGGAGGCAGGACTATGACAAAAATTGGTATCTTACTCGTATCCCATTCAAAAAATTTGGCCCAGGGAATCATCGACCTAGTATCTGAAGTCGCAAAAGATATTCCCATCACCTACTGTGGCGGACTAGAAGATGGTAGCATCGGTACCAGCTATAAAATCGTACAAGAGCGAGTTGAAGCAAACCCTGCTGATACCCTCCTTGCCTTTTTCGACCTAGGTAGCGCCCGAATGAACATGGAACTTGCTGCCGATTTTACAGACAAACAAATTCTTATCCAAACCGTACCAGTCGTCGAAGGTTGCTATACTGCCGCCGCTCTCTTACAGGCTGGAGCTGACTTGGAGACTATTCTTGAACAATTAAAAGAACTGACAATCAATAAATAGGAGGTCAATATGAATCTGATTGGAGAATTACTTGGAACTTTCATACTAGTATTACTTGGAAATGGTGTGGTTGCATCCTGCATCCTCTCTAAAACCAAGGCTGAAAATAGCGGCTGGCTGACCATTGTACTAGGATGGGGCATCGCTGTAACAATTGCCGTCTACATATCAGGAATTTTTGGACCTGCCCACCTGAATCCAGCTGTCACTATCGCAATGGCATCTATTGGCTCCCTACCATGGGCTCAAGTCCCAGGCTTCCTACTTGCCCAATTTGCTGGAGCAATGTTGGCATCCATCGTCCTCTATCTCCATTTCTACCCACATTGGCAGGAAACAAAAGATAGCGGATCAATCCTTGCTACCTTCTCTACTGGACCAGCTCTTCGTCACACTGCTTCAAACTTGCTCGGCGAGGCTCTTGGTACAGCTATCTTAGTCATAGGAATCCTTGCAATTGGACCTAACAAGGTCAGCGCTGGCCTCGGCCCAATCATCGTGGGACTTATCGTATTCGCAATCGGCTTCTCACTAGGATCAACGACTGGCTACGCAGTCAATCCAGCTCGTGACTTAGGTCCTCGTATCATGCACGCTATCCTTCCAATTCCTAACAAGGGAGATTCTGACTGGTCTTATAGCTGGATCCCAGTTGCTGGCCCAATTCTTGGAGGAGTCGCAGGAGCTATCCTCTATAACCTCCTACTAAATATGTTATAAAAAATAGGCTTGGGTGATTAGAACCAAGCCTATTTTATCAACAAAGACTTGGCTATCATCAACCAAGTCTTTTTCTGTTTATTCATTTTCTTTAGTAAGAATTTGAAGAGTTTCAAGGAGTTGATCCACATGAACTTCTACAGTATCACCTGTGCCCTTGATTTTCACTTCGACAATACCATCCGCTGCTTTCTTACCAACTGTCACACGGATTGGCAAGCCAATCAAGTCACTATCAGAGAACTTCACGCCGACACGCTCATTACGGTCGTCAGTTAATACTTCATATCCTGCACCAACCAAACTTGCTTCGATAGTCTGAGTCAATTCCATAGCTACTTCGTCTTTGACATTGACTGGAATCAAATGCACATCAAACGGTGCCAATTCTTTAGGGAAATTGATCCCCCAAGCATAACGGTATTCGCCTTTAGGTGTCTTATTAACAAAGAGGCGAGCGTGTTGTTCAAGAACCGCTGACAAGAGTCGGCTAACACCAATTCCATAGCATCCCATGATAATCGGCATAGAACGACCATTCTCATCCAAGATGTTGGCATTCATGCTGTCTGAATAGCGTGTACCGAGTTTGAAGATGTGACCAATCTCGATACCACGGGCAAAGTTGAGAACACCGTGTCCATCTGGAGAAGGTTCGCCTTCCTTGACTTCACGAATGTCCACATACTCAGTCACTTGGAAATCACGCCCTGCATTGGCACCTGTGTAATGGAAACCGTCTTCGTTGGCACCGACAACAGCATTTTTCACATCTTGCACCTTGCGGTCTGCAATAATCTTGATGTTTTCTGGCAAGCCGACTGGTCCAAGGGAACCAAAACCTGCACCGAAGATTTTTTCAGCATCCGCTGGGCCTGCTACATCAAAGAAATCTGCTCCAAGGTAATTTTTCAATTTAACATCATTGACCTGGTCGTTGCCAACAAGTAGGGCAACAACAGGCTCCCCATCTGCCATAAAGAGCATGGTTTTAATGGTTTGCTCTTCCGCAACATTCAAGAAGGCGGCCACTTCATCTATTGTTTTTGCATCTGGTGTAGCAACTTTTACTAATGTCTCTTCAGCAACCACAGCTGTCCGTGGTTTGTACTCACTCGTTGCCATCTCTAAGTTGGCAGCGTAGCCAGATTCGCTTGAGTAAGCGATGGTATCTTCACCAGATATAGACCAAGCCAAGAGTTCTGCTTTAATCGCTTCAAGGACATCCTCTGGGATTTCCTCAAAAGAAGCAACCGATTTATCCAAGACAACCCAGCGATTTAGATTGGTACGGTCTGGGGTGATAGCCATAAATTCTTGACTATCCTTACCACCCATTGCACCACCATCACCGATAATGGCCTTAAACTCCAAGCCTGCACGAGTGAAGATTGCCTCGTAAGCCGCCTTGTAGTCATCGTAGGTCTTGTCCAGACTCTCATAGCTAGCATGGAAGCTGTAGCCATCTTTCATGATGAACTCGCGACCACGGAGGAGACCATTACGAGGACGTTTTTCGTCGCGGTATTTTGGTTGGATTTGATAGATATTAAGCGGCAACTGCTTATAAGATTGAACTGCATCACGCGCTAAAAGGGTCACCGTTTCTTCGTGGGTTGGTCCCAAGATAAAATCAGAACCTTCGCGGTTTTTGAGTTTGTATAAGTCATCGCCATATGTTTCATAACGACCTGACTCACGCCAGATATCTGCTGACAAAAGCGCTGGCGCTAAAAATTCAATAGCATCAATTTTGTCAAACTCCTCACGCATGATTTTTTTCATTTTTTCAATCACACGGTTTGCCAATGGCAAATAGCTGTAAATACCAGCAGAAATCTGACGAACATAGCCCGCACGCAACATCAAAGCGTGGCTAATCACCGACGCATCCGAAGGCATCTCCCGCAAAGTAGGGATAATCAATTTAGACTGTTTCATAATTTAAGATATAAGTGCGTTAAGAAAACGAAACGAAAATAGGAAACCTAACGCAGTGCCTTTGGCACAAGGCAGGTTTATCTTTTTCGTAAAGTTTTTAGCACGCATTCAATTCCTTTCGTAGTTACTTGATTGGAAGACAAAGAATTATTTTTTCAAAACCCTCGCTGACGCTCGAGTTCAAATCTGAAACTCTCTGTTCCTTTCTTTTTCGTATTTTTCAGAACATCCTGCGTAGCACGCATTCAATTCCTTATATTAATTTCAATTTATTCTAGAAGAAAACACGTATAATGTCATTCCATGTGACTACTATCATAAGAACTACCATTACGGCCACACCCGCTAGGGTAATATAAGATTCTGTTTCTGGCTTTAATGGTTTTCTACGTATTGCTTCCAGAATATTCATCACAATTTTACCACCATCTAAGGCTGGAATTGGAATCAAATTAAATATTCCAAGGTTAATGGAAAGCATGGCCATTAGCCCCAATACAGATGTCAAACCAAATTCAGCAGCTTGGGCACTAACTTTATAGATGGCTACAGGACCACCCAATTGTTTCACATCAAAGTTTGCAATAAGATTTTTCAAAGCTGTTACAATCAAGAGTGCCGTCGCGCCTGCTTGTTGGAAACCACCGACTATTTTATCAACGAAGCCCGTCTTCAAGATTGGTGAAATCCCAATTCGATAGGTTCCGTCCACTTTCTCCGCAGTAACGGTCACATTTTTGGTTGCTCCATCATGTTCTACAACCAAATCAAAGCTTGGAGCAGTTGTTGCATCTTCCGCCGCCTTGCTAATGATCGTCGCGACTTCTGTGTAGCTGTCTGTTGCATCACCATTGACAGATAAAATTTTATCACCAGTCACAAGTCCAGCTGCTTGTAAGGCACCACCATCAGTAATAGTAACTGCATTGCTTGACGAATCGGGGACCCCACCTTGCATGAACATCAAAAAAATAAAAACTAAGATGCCCAAAATGAAGTTATTCATCGGCCCAGCAAGGTTGGTGATCAAGCGTCCCCAGACTGTCGCATTTTGGTATTGAACATCCAGTGGAGCAATTCGAACTTCAGTGCCATCTTCCTCGACAATCGTTGCATCGTGATCAACTTTATAAGTCTTGCTTTCTTCCAAGACCAAGCCTGTGATTTCTAATTTTTCTTCGAAATCAAAACTAGTCACATTCATCGGTAAGCTAAGGTTATCTAGCTGTTTTCCAGTTAAATTTATCCGCGTCACAACACCAGCTTCATTCAAGGTGAGGCTAGCAGGAGTCCCTGTCTTAATCTCTGTCTTATCCTCACCCCAACCGGCCATTCGAACATAACCACCAAGAGGAAGAATACGAATCGTGTAAAGCGTCCCATCCTTACCTGTATGAGCGAAAATCTTTGGCCCCATCCCAATCGCAAATTCCCTTACAAGGATTCCTGCTTTCTTAGCAAAGTAGAAGTGACCAAATTCATGGATGACTACAATGACACCAAAAATAAAAATAAATGCTAAAATTCCCTTCATAGGACCTCCTTAAAATAGGCCAAAAAAGTGCATAATCGGAAAGACAAAAATCATACCATCGAAGCGATCCAATATACCACCATGTCCTGGAATAATTTTTCCAGAATCCTTTACACCAAAATGGCGTTTAATAGCACTTTCAACTAAATCTCCAAATTGTGAGAATATCGAGAAAATCACAACTAGCAACAACATCATGCCGAAGGAATAACCAGCCAACAAAGACTTATCGACAATCAAGAAAATGATAGCAACTACCACCGCAGAAAGAATACCACCTACAAAGCCTTCAACTGTTTTATTCGGTGAAACCTTTGGTAATAGTTTTCTGCGTCCAAACTGGCGTCCAATCATGTAAGCGCCTATATCCGTAGCCCAAACCAAACAGAGGGCAAAAAAGACCTTATCTAGACCATCCATTCGAGCCAAAACCAAGCTATGGAAGCCAATTCCTACATAGAAGCTTGATGCAATTGGAAAGACTACGTCTGAATAATTGTATCGACCAATATTGAAAACTGTAGCCCCAAGAAGAAGGAAGACTACAATCGCATATGCTGTATAGTTCCCATCTGTCGGCAAGAATGTTAGATAATTCTGTAACGGAAGCGTCAATACTAGACTTGCCAACATGGCTAAAACACCTTCAATTGAATTCGGCGCTAGACGACGCATCTTAATCAGCTCAGCTGTCGCAATCATAGCTAATAAACCGACAAAAAATTGAAAGCCCATGCCTCCAGCTAGCAAGAAGGGAGTGAAAATAGCTAAAGCAATTGCACCAAATATCACTCGTTTCTGTAAATCATTTGTCATAACTTCTCCTTATACACCACCAAATCGTCTATGACGTCGGTTATACTCTTTAATCGCTAATTTGAGGGCATCTCCATCAAAATCAGGCCAAGCAACATCTGTAAAATACAGCTCACTATATGCTGATTGCCAAGGCAGAAAATTGCTGAGACGGAGTTCGCCACTTGTACGGATAACTAGATCGGGATCGCGTAGCGCTGGTGATAAGGTCCCTGTATAGAGGTAGTCCGCAATTAATTTCTCGTCAATATCTCCAGGATTAAACTTGGCATCCAAGACATCTTGCGCTATGGCCTTAACTGCTCGAGTCACCTCATCACGACCACCGTAGTTCAAAGCGAAGTTGAGAATTAATCCAGTATTATTCTTCGTTTTTTGCTCAGCCTTATATAGAGCATTAAGGGTGGCTTGAGGTAGTTTGGAATAGTCACCAATCATCTGAATTTTGACATTATTGGCATGGAGTTCAGGAACATACTTATCATAAAATTCCACAGGAAGGTTCATTATAAACTTTACTTCCTTTTCTGGTCTAGACCAATTTTCTGTAGAAAATGCATACACTGTCAATACTCGAACACCCAAGTCAGAAGCAGTTTTAGTAACTTTTTGTAGGGCATCCATACCTGCCTTGTGCCCCATAATACGGGGTTGCATCCGCTTTTTCGCCCAACGACCATTACCATCCATAATGACCGCAATATGCTTTGGAACTTCTATTGCCGTCTCATTGCTTTCTTTCTTTTTAAACTTAAACGTAAACATGCTATTTTCCTTCATTTATAATCGTTTCATTATACCATATTTTTTGCTAGGATAGCAAAAATCAGGCAAGTCTAAAACAAGAGAAAACCAAGGTTTCCCTCGGTTTCTCATCCTTATTCTTCAATAGCAGATTCTGGGGTTGCTTCTTTCGTTTCAACTGCAACTTCTTCAACTACAGCAGTTGATGTGTTAGAACTAGCGACACGATTACGAATCGCACCACGCTCAAATGTTAAATAGATACCATCGATATCAAGAACAACCTTTTTGTCATCTATTTCGTCGACAATACCATATAAACCACCAATTGTCACAATTTCATCACCTTTTTTGATTTGGTTCAATGCTTCTTGGCGTTGTTTTTGTTGTTTACGTTGCGAATAGAACATAAAGCCTATCATGGCAACCATGACAAGTGGCAAAAATAAACCTTCCATTTGTTTACCTCATTTTTTGTTTGATAAGCTTGATTATACCAAATTCTAAACAATAAAGCAAAATTAGACTTGGCCAAAAAAGACCGAACATTCGTTCAGTCTTCATACACTATTTTGCACTCCATACACTCTCAAGAATGTTAGTCTGTTCACGACCAGGACCTACTGAGAAAGTTGAGACACGAACCCCTACCAATTCGCTGATGCGACGAACATAGTTGCGAGCCGCTTCTGGCAATTCATCCAAGCTACGTACACCTGTGATGTCTTCGGACCAACCTGGCATCTCTTCATAAATTGGTTTACAACGTTTCAATTGCTCCAAACTTGCAGGATAGTGGTCAATACGCTCACCATCCAAATCATAAGCCACACAGATTTTCACTGTTTCAAGGCCTGATAGAACGTCAATAGAATTGAGTGATAAGTTTGTAATACCTGATACACGACGGCTATGGCGCATGACAACAGAGTCAAACCAACCGACACGGCGAGGACGACCTGTTGTCGTACCGTATTCTTTACCGATTTCACGGATGCGGTCTCCGATTTCATTGTTCAATTCAGTTGGGAATGGTCCGTCACCAACACGGCTAGTGTAGGCCTTACATACACCAACCACCTTGTCAATCTTGCTTGGTCCGACACCACTACCGATTGTCACACCACCTGCAACAGGGTTTGAAGAAGTTACAAATGGGTAGGTACCTTGGTCAATGTCCAACATAACCCCTTGCGCCCCTTCAAACAAGACACGTTTCCCTTGGTCGAGAGTATCATTCAAAATAACAGAGGTATCGGTCACATATTTCTTGATTTCTTGACCATATGCATAGTATTCTTCAAAGATTTCATCAAATTCGATTGGTGTTGACTCGTACATTTTTTCAAATAGACGATTCTTTTCTGCCAAGTTTACTCGCAAACGCTCTGAAAAAATATCTTTATCCAAAAGATCTGCAATACGGATACCAACACGCGCAGCCTTGTCCATGTACGCAGGACCGATACCTTTGTTGGTTGTACCAATCTTGTTTTCACCTTTTGATTCTTCTTGCAATTGATCCAATTTGATGTGGTAAGGCAAGATAACGTGTGCGCGGTCTGAAATCCGCAAGTTATCTGTTGTAACACCTGAATTATGGAGATAGTTGATTTCCTTCACCAATGATTTTGGATTGATAACCACACCATTACCGATAACAGAAATCTTTTCTGGGAAGAAGATTCCTGATGGAATCAAGTGCAATTTATATTTAGTCCCGTCGATAACGATAGTATGCCCAGCATTATCTCCACCTTGATAACGCGCAATTACTTCAGCATTAGCAGATAAAAAGTCTGTGATTTTACCCTTACCTTCATCGCCCCACTGGGTTCCTACAACAACTACTGATGTCATACTCACTCTTTTTCTGAACTGGCTGACCAGTCCAGCCTTTCTTCTACTTCTGGCAGGAATCTCACCTGCAAGTTTCGTTTTACACATTATTTTATCAAAAAACGAACATTTTTTCAAGAATTTTCGTTATTTTCAATTATTGCGAACATTATAGTCAAATATTCTTTTTTTACAAAAAAATACTGAACAAATTACACCTTCAAACATTTTTAAATAAGTTTTTATGAAGGATTCCCGAAGCCTTTTATCACTTTCAATTGTTTTCAATGATATTTTCACAAAAAAACGTAGCAGATATTTGTATTTGTCTATCAAACTAGATAAAATTGGAATAAGACTTTAACAGAAATAAGAAGGACTGAATATGTTACAGAAATTATCCCCAAATAGCCCTATTCTTCAGGCCACCTTCGGTATTGAACGAGAATCCTTACGCATCAATGCAAACCACAAATTTGCTCAAACACCTCACCCAGAAAAGTTAGGTTCACGTAGCTTTCATCCATATATTCAAACTGACTATAGTGAGTCACAAATTGAATTGATTACCCCCATTGCTCATTCCACTAAGGAAGCGAGACGATTCCTTAGTGCGATTACAGACGTAGCGATGCGATCAATGGATAAGAGCGAATACCTTTGGCCCTTATCCATGCCACCTGTCATTTCAGAGGACGACATCCAAATTGCTCAACTAGAAAGTGACTACGAATACCAGTATCGCATCGGCTTAGGAGAACGGTACGGTAAGCTCCTCCAGTCTATGTCAGGTATTCATTACAATTTTGAATTAGGGAAAGACTTAACCCAACAACTTTTTGAATTAAGCGAGGAAACAGATTTTGTCGCATTCAAAAATAACCTCTACCTCAAGTTGGCACAAAACTTCCTCAACTATCGCTGGCTCTTAACTTACTTATATGGAGCAAGTAGTTTAGCCGAAAAAGGATTTTTATCCGAGGAAGTCGGTTGCGTTCGTTCCATTCGCAACTCCAAACATGGCTATGTTAATGCCGAAGACGTTCATATTTCTTTCTCTTCTCTCGAACGATACGTGGCTGACATCGAACAAGCTGTCCAGTCTGGTCAATTATCCGCCGAAAAAGAATTTTATTCCTCTGTTCGACTACGTGGGGCCAAAACGAGTCGCGACTTTCTCAGCAAGGGGATTTCTTATCTGGAATTCCGTACCTTCGACCTTAACCCCTATGACCCGTTTGCTATTAGTCAAGAAACCCTCGACACCGTTCATCTCTTCCTCTTAGCCCTCCTTTGGCTGGACCAACTAGCTGACGTAGACAATGCTTTAACAAAAGCAGATAGACTGAACAACCTCATTGCCCTAAGCCACCCCCATACACCTCTACCTAGCAATGCTGATCCCACACCAATCTTGATTGCTATGAAAGCCATAGTCATACACTTTGGACTGGACGACTACTATAGGCAGCTCATTGCACATGTGGAGGCAGCTCTTCAAGACCCGCGACTAACCCTTTCTGGAAAAATAGCAGAGCAGGTTAAAGATGGATCTCTGGAACATTTCGGCCAGCAACAAGGACAAGCCTTTCATGACTATGCTTGGACAGCCCCTTACGCCCTGAAAGGCTATGAAAATATGGAACTCTCTACTCAGATGATTCTCTTCGATGCTATCCAGATGGGCTTGAATGTGGAGATTTTGGATGAAGAAGACCAATTTCTCAAACTTTGGCATGATGACCATATTGAATACATCAAAAATGGCAATATGACATCCAAAGACAACTACGTGGTTCCTCTTGCCATGGCCAACAAGGTTGTCACTAAGAAAATTTTAGCAGAGGCTGGTTTCCCAGTTCCTGCGGGAGCAGAATTTGCAAATAAAACAGATGCCCTGCGCTTTTATGGACAAATTTCCAGCTCTGCCATTGTCGTCAAGCCTAAATCCACCAACTTTGGCTTAGGAATCTCAATCTTCCAAGAACCAGCTAGTCTTGTAGATTATGAAAAAGCCTTAGACATTGCCTTTTCAGAAGATAGTCATGTGCTAGTAGAAGAGTTCATAGCCGGTACCGAATACCGTTTCTTCATACTAGATGGAAAATGTGAGGCTGTCCTGCTCCGCGTCGCAGCTAATGTCATAGGTGATGGGCATTCAACTATCCGAGAATTGGTCGCTCAAAAAAATCAAGACCCTCTGAGAGGACGTGACCATCGTTCACCACTTGAAATCATCAATCTCGGTGAAATTGAACTACTTATGTTAGAACAGCAGGGCTATACTCCAGATACAGTACTTCCCGAGGGCATTCAAGCCTTTCTACGGGGTAATTCTAATATCTCAACGGGTGGTGACTCAATCGATATGACCGACCAGATGGGTGAATCTTACAAGCAATTAGCTGCCGACATGGCACGCGCAATGGGGGCCTGGGTTTGCGGTGTAGATTTGATTATCCCAGATATATATCAGGCAACCAGCAAAGAAAAACCGAACTGCACTTGTATCGAACTCAACTTTAACCCAGCTATGTACCTGCACACCTATACCTTTGCAGGACCAGGACAAAGTATCACACCAAAAGTTCTACGGAAACTGTTTGCGGAAATTTAATACTGAATGATCCATTGTCAAAAGCCTTGATAAGTAAATGAATCCAGAGGAACTTTTCTCTCAATTCCCACGAAATTAAAAGTTACAGAGTTTATTTTCTTTCTAATGCGTTAAATAAAAACTGGCTAAAACGGTCAGTTTTTATTATGGTCGTCTCCTTTCCGCATTTTCTTTACTTGTGCTATAATTAAAGTTATGGATAAAATTATTAAAACACTATCAAAAAGCGGGCATTTCCGTGCCTTTGTGCTAGATAGCACAGAAACCGTGAAAACAGCCCAAGAAAAACACCATACTATGGCGTCGTCCACCGTTGCTCTGGGCCGCACTCTCATTGCCAATCAAATTTTGGCTGCCAATGAAAAAGGCGATACAAAAATCACCCTGAAAATTTTGGCCAATGGAGCCGTTGGTGCCATTATCTCCGTGGCCAATACCAAAGGTCAGGTCAAGGGCTACATTCAAAATCCAGACTTGGATTACAAACGGACAGCGACTGGCGAAGTCATCGTTGGACCTCTTGTGGGGAACGGACAATTCCTAGTCATCACAGACTACGGAACAGGCCACCCCTACAACTCCATGACACCCTTGATTTCTGGTGAAATCGGTGAAGACTTTGCCTACTTCCTAACAGACAGCCAGCAGACGCCTTCTGCGGTGGGACTGAACGTTTTGTTGGACGAAGAAGATAAGGTCAAGGTAGCTGGCGGATTCTTGTTGCAAGTTTTACCAGGTGCAACTGAGGCTGAAATTGCCCGTTTCGAGAAACGCATCCAAGAAATGCCTGCCATTTCGAGTTTGCTGGCTTCTGAAAACCATATAGAAGCTCTGCTATCCGCTATTTATGGCGACGACGACTTCAAACGACTGTCAGAAGAAGAACTCGGTTTTGTCTGCGACTGCTCTAAGGACCGCTTCCTCGATGCTCTAGCCAGCTTGCCAAAAGCAGACCTGCAAGAGATGAAGGAAGAAGACAAGGGCGTGGACATCACCTGTCAATTCTGCCAGACCCATTACCACTTTGACGAAAACGATTTGGAGGAACTCATCAATGGCTAATCTCAATACCCCTTTCATGATTGGTGATGTGGAAATCCCCAATCGCTGCGTGCTGGCCCCGATGGCTGGCGTGACCAACTCGGCCTTCCGCACCATTGCCAAGGAAATGGGCGCAGGCCTGGTCGTTATGGAAATGATTTCTGAAAAAGGCCTTCTCTACAACAACGAGAAGACCCTTCATATGCTCCATATTGACGACAACGAATACCCTATGTCCATCCAGCTTTTCGGCGGCGATGCCGAAGGACTGAAACGGGCTGCCGACTTCATCCAAACCAACACCAAGGCTAATATCGTAGATATTAACATGGGCTGCCCTGTCAACAAGGTCGTTAAAAACGAAGCTGGTGCCAAGTGGCTCAAGGACCCTGACAAGATTTACCACATCATCAAGGAAGTGACCTCAGTCCTCGATATTCCCTTGACTGTTAAAATGCGGACGGGTTGGAACAATACCGACCTAGCGGTCGAAAATGCCCTGGCCGCAGAAAGTGCCGGTGTGTCTGCCCTGGCCATGCACGGACGGACCCGCGAGCAGATGTACACAGGAACCGTTGACCTGGAAACCCTCACCAAGGTGGCTGGTAGCCTGACCAAGATTCCTTTCATCGCAAACGGCGACATCCGCAATGTAGAAGATGCCCGTCAGCGAATTGAAGAAGTCGGAGCCGATGCCGTCATGGTCGGACGGACTGCCATGGGCAATCCTTATATCTTCAACCAAATCAACCACTATCTTGAAACTGGAGAAGTCCTACCCGACCTCTCCTTTGAAGATAAACTCGAAGTCGCCTTCGACCACCTGAACCGATTGACTAATCTAAAAGGCGAATCCATCGCCGTACGTGAATTCCGTGGTCTTGCCCCACACTACCTCCGTGGTTCAGCAGGTGCTGCCAAGATCCGTGGCGCCGTTGCCCGAGCAGAGACTATCGAGCAGGTCCAAGAACTCTTTGACCAAGCTAGAGAGGCCTATCAAGAACGGATTGCCAAATGATATCAAAACCTCCAGTATCAGCTGGAGGTTTCTTTATCTATTTGATGAACTTTCTTTCAAACGGTAGGTTTTTCTAGGTTTGCGCTTGGGCAAGCGTTCCACTCCAACTTCTTCCACAAAGTCGCCATACTTAGCTAGGAAATTATTGTGGAGGATTTTTTTGTCGGGTGAGATAAGATTGACCAAGTCTGTCGCAGCGTAGATGTTAAAGGGCTGCTGCAGGAGATTGAGAAAGGTTGGATTCCACTTCATTCGTCCCTGAATCCGCTGGATAGAGGTCATGACAATCTCGTAATGGTCAAAGGCAAAATCCTCTGCCGTCAAGACCTGACCCTCATAAGAACACTGCGAAGTCTTGAAATCCACATCGATCACAATCGGCTCCCTGCCATCTGGCCCTGGCTTGACCAGGTCCAAAGCTTGGCTAGGCAGGTAAACCAAGTGGGCAATGGTCATCATCCAGCCCCTAGGATCCCGCTCAGGGTTGGAGACTGTTAGGAGTTGCTCTATATGGCTACGAGGTAAATCCAATCCTGCTTCTTTTTTTATCTCGCGCTGGCAGGTCTGGTAGGCATCCTCGCCTCTGGCAATAAAACCACCGACCAAGGAGAGTTTGTGTTGACAAGGATGAGTAGCCCGCCGAATCAAGAGGAGCTTTATTCGACCCTGGACAAAACTATAGACCACCATATCAGCCGTAACACTCGGCTTTTCAAAACGTGGCAAATCTTGTTGCTTATACCAGATTAAGAACTCTTCTTCCGTCCCATATTTTTCATAATATTCCTTGTCTGATAGACCAGCAGGCCTAGCCATTTTGAGCCACCTGCTCCTCTTTTATAGACTTAGACCATTGGTACCAACCGACCGCACTGTTCAAGGCATAAACCCAGTACATGGCTTGCATGTGAAGAGAAGTCCCCCACCAGAGATAGATAGAGAAGAGATTGGTCGCAATCCAGAAAATCCACTGTTCACGATAAAGATAGGTCATCAAAAATTGACCCGTCCAGTTGGTCCCGTCTGTGATGGAGTCACGGAATGGACGAGCCGAACCAACCGATTGATAAATCAAGCCAAAACTTACCCAAACCAGTAGAGTGAAGCCCAGCCATTTGATCCAGCCCTTCCAATCCAACTTACGTGCCTCAAATTCCGTCTCCTCCTCTTCCGCCACTCCATTAACACGGGCAGTCAACCAAACATAAAGTCCAACTGGCTGCATGACAATGAAAAAGATAGCTGTCATCACTTCTCCATAAAACATATTTTGATAGGAGAGGGCAAAGTAAATCACACTATTTAGAAGACCAAAAAAGTAGTTACTAGCACGACCTTCCGCCACCATAATCACGCAGACAATACCCGTCCAGGAGGTAAAAAGTCCAACCCAGTCATGATTGGCAGCACCATTGGTAAATTCTAATACAATCGGCACACTAGACAGGGCCAGTAAGTAGCACCATTGAAAGAGCGTCCGCCCTTGAAACAGGTCCGCCATAATTGCCTGCAGGACCCCAAGTAGGCCCAGTTTCCTTGCCCTATTTGCAATTGCAGCCATATTTTCCGGCACCTGCTTCACAGCTGTCTTCATTCCTTCGAATCGTTGGAACAATTGATTCATATCTTCCTCCTAATATTCCTGATAGATGCCATCGATCAACTGAATGGCCTTGGCATAATTTTCTGCATAATCCCCACCGATATAAGTCAACTGGGTTTGCGGGTGATTTTTAACAACCAGTTCTTTCAAATGTTCGGTGAAGGCATTGCGAATGTCAGCGTCAGCCATGGTCATATCCCGAAAACCGTCATCCACATAAGAGCCTGTCGGTAGAACAAAGATAATCAGATCCCATTTTTCATTCTTAACTGTATCACCACAGAGCGAGTGGAAAGAACTGGAAGTTTCGCCGATGTAGTAGTCGTAGTAGGCTTCTGTCACGGTCGCATTGGTATCCGCAATGACCAGACCACGATTGGTATCCGAGTCAATCAGATCTGAGGTCTGGCGATACTGGCCCGTCAAGAGATAGTTGTAGTCCTTGCCTGTCAACTCATCATCACGCACATTATAGCGTTGTTGGTAGTAGCGAGCATATTCCAGCGAAACAGGACAGGAATAATAACGACCCAAATCCCGCACCAGCGTGGTTTTTCCATTTGAAGCAGAGCCGACCACCAAGACATTCTTAGAAAAATGACGTCGGAAGGGCTTGGCGATGGAATTCCAGTACTTGGCAGGATTTTCTCGAATCAGAGTCGAAGAAATCCCAAAATTTCGCTCCGTGAAGGAAGCCAGATAGCCCCGTGACCGCAATTCCTCTGCATACTCTTTTTCTGAAACGTAGAAAACGAGCTCTTCATCCTCCTTAATCGCCACCAAGGCCTGCAGGGCTTCTAACCAAGGTGTCCACCCTTCTGGATAAGGGGGCATACCTGTCTCATCCAACTTAAAGACGGATACTAAAGGCTCGTCGTTGAAGGTTTCACGGATATAGCGGAAACGCTTCTGCAAACCGAGGCCAATCTGATGTCCTCGGTCCTGGTCATAACCAGAAACGATAACCACCGCTCGATCATTTTCTCGCTTGGCCCGCTGAATCAAATCAATATGACCCTTATGCATGGGTGCAAAAGTTCCAAAGACAACTGCAACTGTTTTTTTCATAGACAACCTTTTTATATTTTTTTATATTTTCTATCATACCTCTTCCCACACAAGCTGTCAAGATGTTTTTATAGTTTTTTATAAAAAGGTTTTATAAAAAGAAACAGGTTACCCCGTTTCTTTACTAACTATTCATTCACACTCTCAAATTTGAGTTGGTTACCTTTGACACCCACTTTCAGAACCATACCTGCTCTAAGATCTTCACGCAAAAGCATTTCTGCCAACGGATCTTCCAATTTGGTTTGTAAGAGTCTACGAAGAGGACGAGCCCCCATTTCTGGGTCGTAACCTTGTTTAGCCAATAACTTAAGGGCTGACGGTTGCAGTTTAAGGGTAATTCCTTTCTCAGCTGTTACAGCCAACAATGGTTTGACCATGACTTTAACAACATCCTGCATATGAGTTTCCGTTAGGCTATGGAAGACAACTTTCTCGTCAATACGGTTGATAAATTCAGGACGATAGGTCTTTTTCAATTCTTCAAAAATGCGTTTCTCCACTTCCTTGTGGTCTTTGGACAGATCAGCCGCACCAAACCCAACGGTCTTGTCATCGCGAAGAGCTGTTGCCCCCAAGTTTGATGTCATGATAATGACTGTATTGGAGAAATCAACCTTGCGACCCTTACTATCGGTCAAGACACCGTCATCCAAAACCTGCAAGAGAACATTGAAAATATCTGGATGAGCCTTTTCAACCTCATCAAAAAGAAGAACAGAATAAGGTTTATTACGAACTTTTTCTGTTAATTCGCCACCTTCTTCATAGCCAACATAGCCTGGAGGCGCTCCATTGAGACGGCTGGCCGCAAATTTCTCCATATACTCAGACATATCAAAACGGATAAGAGCAGATTCATCATCAAAGAGAACCTCTGCCAAGGCTTTAGCAAGCTCAGTCTTACCGACACCAGTTGGTCCTAAGAACATAAAGGAACCAATCGGTCTGCGACCTGTCCGAATCCCCGACTGATTACGGCGGATAGCTCTACTAATGGCAGAAATAGCTTCTTCCTGCCCAATCACACGTTTGTGCAATTCTGCTTCCAGATTCAGGTACTTCTTAGTATCTGATTGGCTGAGCTTGGCTACTGGGATACCTGATAAGCGACTAAGTGTTTCCAAAATGTCATCTTCTGTCACTTCTAAGTCATCGTTTTGACTCAACAGATTCTTTTCTGTAGTCTTGATTAAGAGCTTACTGACAGTCTTGTATTTTCCAGCCATCAAAGCTTTATCAATAGTTGAAAGACCTGTTTCTTCAACCTGCCCTTTCACTCTATTTTGTACCGTTGCACTGGCTTCATCTAACAAGTCAATTGCTGAGTCTGGCAAGTTTTTACTAGTCAGATACCTCTTGGCGTAAGTCACAGCTGTCTCAACAGTCGCATCTCCAATACGGACCCTATGGTATTTTTCAAAAGTCCCTTTAAGCCCGGTCAAAATGGCAATACTGTCCTCAACTGTCGGCTCTTCAATGGTCACTTTGGCAAAACGACGGACCAGGGCAGCATCTTTTTCAATATGCTTTTGGTATTCATCCTGTGTCGTTGCACCAACAGTGCGTAGGGTCCCTCGAGCCAAGGCCGGTTTGAGAATATTGGCAGCATCTAAGGTTGAATCAATTCCCGAACCCGACCCCATAATAGTATGTAATTCATCGATAAAGAGGATAACCTGACCATCTTCTTCAATATCATTGATGATATTATTCATCCGCTCTTCAAAGTCACCACGGAAACGAGTTCCTGCAATAACATTCATCAAATCAAGTTCCAAAACACGCATCTTTGCTAAACTGACAGGAACATTTCCTTCTGCAACACGCTGAGCAAGACCTAATGCTAGTGCTGTTTTTCCAACACCTGCATCGCCAACCAAAACAGGATTGTTCTTCGTTTTACGTGATAGAATTTGAATCATCCGTGAAATTTCAGCATCGCGACCAATAACAGGTTCAATTTTCCCCTCGCGAGCTAAGGCTGTCAAATCTCGTGTATAATCCTCCAATCCACCACTTTGAGCAGTTGGTGGCATGCCCATCATTTGACCTACACTTGCTGTTTTAGCCTTTCCACCTTTCATCACGCTACGGATAGCTTTCAAATCCTCTTTGGTGAACCCTGCACGATACTCTAAGTTTTTACGTAAATCAACAAAACGGAATTCATCTTCTATCTCTTCAAAATGAAAACCTACTTTATCTAGAATTTGACTTGCGGTTGAACGTTTGTCTAACAGCATTGCCTGAAACAAATGCTCGCTTCCTAATTCTTTTGCCTTAACGACTTCTGCAATCTTTCTAGCGAACTGAGCTGTATCGTCTAATCTCTTTGAGGAGGGTAGAATATTAAATTTATCCAATTCTTCACGGTATACTTTTTCTGTAACAACAAAAGTAGCATGTTCGAAATCTGAAATACTCATTGGGTATTCTGCCAAAACAGCACCAGCTACCGTATCGTGATTGATGACAAATGCTAGCAAAATATGCCACGTTTCTAAATGATCGCATGCATATCGTTGGGCAATCAACTGAGCATCTTCATAAACCCGTTGTAAGCCTGTTGAAATTTTCATGAAAATTAATCCTCTTTCCTATCTAAATGACGGAGTAGTTGCAGCATCATTCGCGCTCGAATTTTATCCGCATCTTTCCCCAAGACATCGTTGGAAGCCGTTGCTAAAAACAAATTTCCTTCGCGTTCTGTCATCAAGCCTTCATCAAACAACAATTGTAATATATCAGCAAATACCGTTGTTGATAATTGCTCACCCATATTTTTTATTAGGTCATGTACCAATTCATGTTTGTCCGAGAAGGTAATCCTACCAATACGAATATACCCTCCTCCGCCACGCTTACTTTCTACAATGTAGCCACGGCTTGCAGTAAATCGTGTTTTGATAACATAGTTAATCTGACTCGGAACCACTTCAAATCGACTGGCCAATTCACTCCGACGCAATACAGCAACACTGACTTGATCTAGAATGGCCTTGATATGTTCCTCGATATAATCCGATGTATTTTTCATCACCATAGTATCGCCTCTTTCTTTGATTTTCTTTGACATTCTTTGACCATTATACCGTAAAAATAGATTTTTTTAAAGTAAAAGCAACAGTGTCGATCGTAGTCGATTTTTGAAATTAATCCTAAAATTCTTTATAATAGAAAGAAAAAGGAGTAGACAATGGATTTCAAAACGTATATTCAAGATTTTATTACAATTGACGTGGAGCAGGCCCAAACTTTGCTTTCAGCAAAAGAGGGAGCCATCCTCTTTATCGGACGCGCAACCTGCCCTTACTGCAATCGGTTCGCGCCAAAACTACATAAGGTAGCCAAAGAGGAGCAAGTACCTATTCACTTCCTCGACTCTAGTCAAGCCAGCCCTGAACTCCAAGCCCTACGCGACCACTACCAAGTTCCTACGGTCCCTGGACTCCTCGTCGCAAAAGCAGACGGTGTCCAAGTCCGTTGCGACTCTAGTATGACAGAAAAAGAAATTACAGCGTTTATACAAGATTAAAAGAACGACAAAAGCACCGGCCAGACGACCGGTGCTTTTGTAAGGAGATGTGAAAAATATTAAGGATTGATATTAGTATAGCACATTCAACCTATTCATTCATCAGCCCTAAGACCGATTTTACAAAAAGAACTCCCTGTCGGAAGTTCTTCTATATATGATTATTTACCAAGAGCTGCTGCCATAGTAGCTGCAACTTCTGCTTCAAAGTCGTTTGAAGCTTTCTCGATACCTTCACCCACTTCGAAACGAGCAAATTCTACAACAGAAGCGTTCACTGAGTTCAAGTAAGCTTCAACTGTTTTGCTGTCGTCCATGATGTAAACTTGAGCAAGAAGTGTGTAAGCTTGGTCAACTTGAGTATTGTCCAACATAAAGCGATCCATTTTACCTGGGATGATTTTGTCCCAGATTTTTTCTGGTTTGCCTTCAGCTGTCAATTCTGCTTTGATAGCTTCTTCAGCTGCTGCAATCACTTCGTCAGTCAATTCAGCTTTTGAACCGTATTTCAACAATGGCAATGCTGGTTTGTCAACCATTGCACGGCTTTCGTTGTCTTGTTCGATCTTGTGGTTGATTTTTGCCAACTCATCTTTAACAAATTGCTCATCCAATTCAGTGTAAGAAAGAACAGTTGGTTTCATTGCAGCAATGTGCATTGAGATTTGTTTTGCAAGAGTTTCGTCACCACCATCAACAACTGAGATAACACCGATACGGCCACCATTGTGTTGGTATGCACCAAATGCTTGAGCATCTGTTTTTTCAACCAAAGCAAAGCGACGGAATGAGATTTTCTCACCGATTGTTGCAGTTGCATTTACGTATGCTTCTTCAAGGGTTTCACCTGAAGGCATAGTCAATTTAAGAGCTGCTTCGTTGTCAGCTGGTTTACCTTCTGCAATTACTTTAGCAGTAGTGTTTACCAATTCAACGAATTGAGCGTTTTTCGCAACAAAGTCAGTTTCAGCATTCACTTCAATAACTGCTGCAACGTTACCGTCAACGTAAACACCTGTCAAACCTTCAGCTGCTACACGGTCAGCTTTCTTAGCTGCCTTAGCCATACCTTTTTCACGAAGCAATTCAATCGCTTTTTCGATATCACCTTCAGTTTCAACCAATGCTTTCTTAGCGTCCATAACGCCGGCACCTGATTTTTCACGCAATTCTTTAACGAGAGCTGCTGTAATTTCTGCCATGTCTATTCTCCTTGTTTGTATTTATAAAATAGAGGAGCGGGCTTAGCCCTGCCCCTCTAGGATTGTTTTTGTGTTTGATAAATGATGTAGAGTGTACTCAGACTAAAAAGCTAAAATTTAGATAAATCTAACACTTTTCTTAATGCCTTCGTTACTTATTTACCTTCTACAACTTCAACCAATTCTTCGATTGATTCTGTAGATGCTGGCTCAGCTGCCAATTCAGCTTCAACTGCTACAACGCTGTCTTCACCTTGGTTGCCTTCGATGATTGCGTCAGCCATTTTAGCTGTGATCAATTTAACAGCACGGATAGCGTCATCGTTAGCTGGGATGATTACATCAATATCATCTGGATCTGTGTTTGTGTCAACCATCGCTACAACTGGGATACCCAATTTCTTAGCTTCTTTAACAGCGATTTGCTCTTTATGTGGGTCAACAACGAACATTACATCTGGAATGCGTGGCATGTCAGCGATACCGCCCAAGAATTTTTCAAGACGTGCACGTTGTTTGTTCAACAATACTACTTCTTTCTTAGGAAGGACTTCGAAAGTTCCATCTTCTTCCATGCGGTTGATTTCTTTCAAACGAGCGATACGTTTTTGGATTGTACCCCAGTTTGTAAGAGTTCCACCCAACCAACGGTGGTTGATGTAGTATTGACCAGCGCGGATAGCTTCGTCTTTAACAGCTTCAGCAGCTTGTTTTTTAGTACCTACGAACAAGATAACTGCGTCGTTTGCTGCAGCATCACGAATGAAGTCGTATGCTTGGTCAGCCAATTTTACAGTTTGTTGCAAGTCGATAACGTGGATACCGTTACGTTCTGTGAAGATGTACTTAGCCATCTTAGGATTCCAGCGACGAGTTTGGTGACCGAAGTGTACACCAGCCTCAAGAAGTTGTTTCATTGAAATTACTGCCATGAGTATTTCTCCTTTTTGTTTTTTCTCCTCTCCCAAACTTCGACTTGCAACCCAACCTTACGGCAACAGGGTCACAATTGGTTCGAGATGAGTATTTGTTGCTACAGCAACTCTATTATCATACCAAATTTTTTCACTTTTGACAAGGATTTCCACTTGACGTATGGCATTTTTTTCGGTAAAATAGTTTCTGTTATGGCGGTATAGCCAAGTGGTAAGGCACGGCTCTGCAAAAGCTTGATCGTCGGTTCAAATCCGTCTACCGCCTTTCAGTACCTGTATTAACAGGAATTAACCAAACGCAAAGCCCGATTTTTCGGGCTTTTTT